>JAUNVF010000043.1 GCA_030537815.1 Tissierellia bacterium
TTGCTCTTCATTTTTCTTTTCAGGTTCTTCAGCAGGCTTCTTGTCTCCACCGCAGGCTGCTAATGCGAACATCATTGCCATTGCAAGTAATAATGCTAAAATCTTCTTTGTCTTCATCTTTTTCCTCCTAATATTTTTAGTTTATTTATGAAACTATTTTCTAACTTCCAAGTATTCCTGATATACCTCAGCCCAAATTTTATTTTTAAGCCTTATAAATTCTTCAGAAAGCTTAGTCTCTTGAGTTCTAGGATAAGGGATATCGATATCTATGATTTCTTTAATCCTACCGGGTCTCGCACTCATTATAATTACTTTTTGACCTAATATTACAGCTTCCTCAACATCATGAGTTATAAAGAAACATGTTTTCTGTTCTTGCTCCCAAGTCGTCAACAGCTCCGTTTGAAGCTGGGTTCTGGTTTGAGCATCTAATGCGCCAAAAGGTTCGTCCATCAGTAAGACTTCTGGATTCACTGCATAGGCTCTTGCAATCGCTGTTCTCTGCTTCATACCACCTGATAGCTCTTTTGGGTAAGAATCGGCAAAGGCTTCAAGATCGACCATCTTTAAATAATGATCCGAAATCCTCTTTTTTTCTTCCTTTGATACATTTGCCAAGTCTAAACCGAATTCGACATTCTGTCTAACAGTCAACCATGGGAATAATGCGTATTGCTGGAATACTACTCCCCTTTCCCTACCCGGACCGGTAACTTCATCTCCATGTATAAAAACTTTTCCGGAGGTTGGCTTCTCAAGCCCGGCAATTATATTCAATAATGTCGATTTACCACATCCTGAAGGGCCGACGACACATATGAATTCATTTTCTTTTATATCTAATGTAACGCCATTTAATGCAGTTATTTCACCTTGTCTGGTCGGGAATTTTTTTACTACATTGTCGATACGTAATTTTAATTCACTGTTTCCTGCCATCCCGTCAACTTCCTTTCTAAGAATTTAACAATTTTTTCAAATGTCAATCCTATAATTCCTATCAAGATAATACCAAGCAAAGTAATATCTATCTCAAATGTCGAACTGGCTTGTCTTGTCATCATACCTAAGCCCTTAGAAGCTCCAGTGAGTTCAGCAGCGATTAAAGTGGTCAGAGATGCACTTAGACCTAGGCGAGTACCCACTAATATAAATGGAGTACTTGCCGGTATTATTATCTTAAAGAAGATATCTCTTTCAGATGCACCTAATACCCTTGCCGCTTTTATCATGGTCTGATCGACATTATTGACACCTTGATAAATAGTAACTACCAAAGTTAAAAATGCAGCGATAAATATAACTATAATTTTCGATTTTTCCCCAATTCCCGCTCCCAATACAACCAATGGTATATAGGCAAGTGGAGGAATATTTCTGATAAATTGAATCCAAGGTTCAACTAAATTTCTAAACGGCTCATACCAAGCCATCAAAAATGCTACAGGTATTGATACTATAAATGCAATACCAAATCCGGCGATAACCCTAAATAATGAATACCTGATATGGGGCCATAATGTACCGTCGCCTAATTTTCTCACAAAAGCTTTCCATACTTCAAATGGTTTTGCAAATACTACTGATCCGCCTTCTGTATGAGAAATAAATGTCCAAAGAGCAATAGCTGCCGCAAATGATATTATCAGCCAAACGCTTTTTGGAATATTATTTGCAAAGCCTTTCTTCCTATCCAATTAAGGCACCTCCTTATTGTGTATATAATACACTATTAAACGATTTCCCGTAAGGGTGAAATTTTATCATCCCTCTTATATATTTAAAGCATACAATAGTCGCTCCTCGTATCTCCGACCAATGGCCTCGCCCATCTTATAAATTCATCTGTAATGTACAGAGATTCTCTGTCTATAAATTCTTCGGGCATTTTTTTCTCAGTAAGCATCACTTCATCTAATGCAATATACCTATACTCTACCTGATAATCTTTTTTATTTTTCCTAAATATTCCAGGCATGAGCGCATCTTTTCCATCGAGGATTCCTTGAACTGCAAGCCTTCCTACTTCTATTGCCTCATCGATATCGACTTGGCTCCTATTGTATACTGAAGCCCTTCCCAATATCCCAGGCTTTTCAGCTCTAGCTTTAATATTTAATCTGCTCACAATAAGCTCAGCTAAATGCGAAGAAGTATCGCCAAAGTAAACAGATCTTCCAGTCTGAAAAATAGGCTTTACAATTGGATCTCCATTTTCGTATTTTAAACCCTCACTACAAACTACTACCATACCCCTTTTCTTATTCCAAGATTCTTCAACTCTTCTCAAAAATAATTCTTCATCAAAGGCGATTTCCGGTAATAAGATCATATCGGGTGCGCAATTGTCTCCATCTTCTGCAAGTGCAGAGGCAGCCGTTACCCAACCGGCATTTCTTCCGAGAGCTTCCATGACAACAACATGTATCGGCAATGATTTTACATCTGCAACTAATTCCTTTGTGCTTTCAGCGATATATTTTGCAGCACTTGCATAACCGGGAGCATGATCTATCACACTTAAGTCATTATCCATAGTCTTGGGAATACCCATAACTTTTATTCCATATTTCTTTGCAGACCTATGAAATTTTCCTGCTGTATCCATAGTTCCATTTCCACCATTGAAGATTACAAATTCTATCTTTTCTTCTGATAAGACAGTCGCCAATTTTTCATAATCTTCTTTCTCCATAGGATCTCTGGAAGTACCTATGGCAGTGCCCGGAGTATAGATAAGCTTTTTCAATTTATCGTCGCCAATTTCGTGAAGAGCATAGAAATCTCGATTCATCGCTCCTGAAATTCCAAATCTAGCTCCTAAGATCTCGTCAAATTCGCCACTCGACTTAGCTCTTTCAATCGCCCCATATAATGAGCAATTCATGACAGCTGTCGGGCCTCCACCATGTATGATTAATATCTTACTCATCATTTCCCCTCAATCTTTTAAACATATCTTCTTTATACGCTTCAACCCCATATTGTTCAAATGGAGAAACTCCTATCACTCTAGCGCTAACTAATACTGCTATTAGGAAAAAAGTATACAATTGACCAAAATGATATTCATCCAGACTTTCTATCTCAAATAAAACTGCTGGAATTCCGCCATTTGTATGCGCAGTCATAGTTGCCTCTTCCATGGCTCTATTTATTTCACCGAAATTCTTTCCAAGTAGATAATCGAAATCATCATCTATATTGGATTCACAAAAATCGACTTCAGGATAGTCTTTAATTCTCAAAAAAGTCTCCATGAAAATTTGCTTTCCAGCCTGGATATATTGTCCCATGGAATGTAGATCTTCACTAAAGAGCATAGAGTCCGGATAAATACCCGTTCCATTTGTGCCTTCACTCTCGCCAAATAGTTGCACCCACCATTTATTAAAATATTTGAATCTAGGATCAAAAGAAGATAGTATTTCTATATCCTTGCCATCTTTAAAATTAGAAGTCCTATATGCTACATATGTCAATAAATCCTCCGGATCATTCTCTATTTTAGAAAGCATATCATCTCTACCTTTAAAATAGCTTTTTATATCTGCACCCGCCATTATCATAGGGAATAGTCCTACATTGGAAAAAGCAGAAAATCTGCCGCCGACTATTTCTTCAAAATCAAGCACAAAATAATTTTCATCCTCCCCAATCCTATTCAAAAGCTCACCGGGAGAACCTGTCACAGTTATTCTCTTCGCCAACTCTTCCTTATCGTATTTTTTCGCCATAGCTTCTCGAATCATCCTAAAATGACTTCCCGGTTCTATAGTCTTAAAATTTTTAGCAATAATGTCGATACAGATATCATTTTCCGAAATCAAATCCAAAATTTCCTGCATTTGAATGGGACTCAAGAAATTGCCGCCATACACAGTCTTGATCTTTGAAAGCCTTAGGCCTTCAATCAAAGATCTTGCAGCTCCATTTGATCCACCGACCCCGATCAGTATAAAATAATCTGAATCCTCTCTCATCTCTTCTGCCTTGGCTTCCAAATTTGATATATAATCCTCGTCATATCTAATATCTAGAAATTCCATATCCTTTGGAGTATCCTCTTCAAAAATCTTCTCCGCAGCCTTATAACAATCTTCAAAATACTCATTCTCATCAAATAATTTCTTAAATTTCAGCATCTCATCTCTCCTTATGATATACCTTATTCCCATATACAAAAGTCGACTCTACCTCATAATCCGAATTTAGGATAACGATATCAGCCCTTCTGCCCTCTTCCAGTCTACCTCTATCCTCTAGCCCTAAAAGCCTGGAAGGATTTTCAGTCATCAAACTAACAGTCTGCCCCAATGTCTTTTTAGTATTCTGCATAATATTTTTCATGGCTATATCCAATGTAAGAGTAGAACCAGCTCTAACGCCGGTTTCCTTGAGCTTGGCATCGCCATCTTCTACGATAACATCATTGATGCCCAATTTATACTCTCCGTCTGGTAATCCCGTCGCCATAATACAATCAGTAATCGGAATTATAAGTTCTTCCGGTTTTATCTTATAAATAAATTTTACAGTAGATTCCTTTAAATGCCTATTATCACAGATGGTCTCAATATATACATCTTCAATGAGAGCTGCTCCTGCAATTCCTATTTCATGTTGGTGAATCTGACGCATTGCATTCATCAAATGAGTGATGGCAGTAGCCCCTTCTCTAATAGAAGATACCGTCTCATCATATGTTGCGTCGGAATGACCCATAGAAACAACTATACCTAGTTCTTTAAGTCCCTTAATCATATCCAAATTATTTCCAACCTCAGGAGCTATGGTTATATATCTGATATTTCCTTTAGCTCTTTTTTGGTATCTCTTAACCAAATCCAAATCTCCGCTTCTCAAAAGCTCCTCAGGCATTGCCCCCTTGTATTTGAGATTTAAAAAAGGACCTTCAAGATGTATTCCCAAAAGCTCTGCCCCCGACGAACCCCTTTCCATTCTCTCAACACAAGCATCTATAGACTTTCCGGTCTGTTCTTCAGTATCTGTCAGGATAGAAGCTAAAAAACTGGTGACCCCATGAGTAGCAAAAAACTTTGAAACCCTATCCAAATCTTCGCAAGAAGCAGCATTTATATCTACACCATCGCCCCCATGAGTATGTATGTCGATAAAACCCGGCAATACATATTTCCCATCAGCATTGTAAATGTCCGCTTCTTCCTCTATTTCATCTTCTATTTTTCTTATCAAGCCACCCTCGATCAATATATCTTTAGCTACAAATTCCTGATTTATAAGAATCTTTCCATTCTTAATAATTTGCATAAGATACACCTCCACTGACTCTATCATAGCAAATAAGAATCAATCTAATAAGGCTGAAATTTTTTCATCTTTATTAGGGATACCCTAAATTATATATTCAGCTTTGGAAATTAATGAGAAATCAATGTCATTATTTTCAATTCCATAAATAAATAGACCCTAGATTTAATCTAAGGTCTATTTATGGCGAATTAAAACCCATCCTCTAATATTTTTTTAATCCATGATTTAAGAGAATTCAAATCATCAGCATCGGGGTGACTGAGAGCTGCGTCAAAATTTTCAAGCGAGACCTCCAGTTTCTTATCTTCAGGATGTTCCTTGATCATCTTCTCATATCTACTTCGCACAGAAATCGGCATTTTCCCTTGGCAATAATACCAGTCGATAAATTCATTACTATCATCGATATTAACTTTTACTCTCTCTACCAAGTTTTTATAATAGTCGACTGAACCACCATATCCTGCCGTTCCAAAATATACTATCTTTTTATTTTTAAGTCCCTGTAAGAATTTAGAAATCTTAGGGGTGCAATTTCCCTTTTGAGTCCAAGAGCCAACAATATACAAATCCGCATCTATACACTCATCAGGCTTACCAAAATAAATTAATTGATCGGGATTTACTTCTTCTTTTATAGCCTCAGCCAGCATCTTTGTATTTCCACTATTGCTATCGTATACAATTGCGATTTTCATGATTATCATCCTTTCATTTTATTCTCAATCGAGTATAATTCAAAATCTGATTTTACTAAAATCAATAAATAATACTCTTTATCTACATGTAGATTTTACCCAATAAATAATTGATTCTAACAATAAGAAGGCCTCTAGATTTAAATTATTTAATATTGTCATATTTATTGAGACCTCATTATAAAATAAAAATCGACACCAAAATCTAAAATTAAATTTGGAGCCGATTCAGTATTTGCTTTTTTACAATTTTTTTATTTTTAAGCATAATATTTTTTACATTTAGTTTTTAAATTTTGTTCAATTGCATAATATGGTAAACTATTATGATTTTATTTTATCTATTATCACTTAATATTGCAATAAACCGTATTTTTATATACTATCCAGCTCTATTATATATTTCTTAAATATAATATTATAAATTAAAAGTACCTATGATTCCTATGTAATTGATAATTAAAATATTAATTTTATTTACTCTGTCTATAATTATCTCTTATTCATTATTGTATTATTAAAACTAGTTTTGTAAGTATTATAAAACCAAATAAATATCGACCTGCTTTTCATAGCAAAGTCGACATTTATTATGATTAAATTTCATATTATCTACAATTCCCAATTACATGCTTCAAATTGCAAATCCCATAATTTTTTATAACGGCCGCTCATATCGATGAGTTTGGAATGATTACCCTCTTCTATTATCCTACCTCCCTCCAAAACTATTATATTTTCTACATCTTTAATCGTCGTCAGCTTATGGGCTATCATTATTACGGTTTTATCTTTTAATAATTCCTGCAATCCCATCTGAATATGCATTTCATTTTCTAAATCCACATTTGCCGTCACTTCATCTAATAATACTATGGGTGCATTTTTTATTAATGCCCTCGCTATTGATATCCTCTGTTTTTCACCACCTGAAAGTCTATTACCTGATTCACCTATCATGGTTTGATAGCCATCTTCCATCTCCATTATGAAATCATGACATCTAGCTTTTTTTGCAGCTTCTATAACTTCCTCGAGTTCAGCATCGGGTCTTGCTAATCTTATATTATTTATCACACTGTCATCAAATAAAAAGACATCTTGAAATACAAAACTCATATTTTGTAATAGTATTTCATATTTAATATCTTTTATATCTATTCCTCCAATTTTTATCTTTCCCTTTTGAACATCCCAAAATCTCGCAACGAGATTTGTTATTGTCGTCTTTCCACTACCGGATAGCCCAACTAAAGCTGTGGTAGTATTTTGAGGTACTCTAAAGCTTATATCTTTTAATATCATTCTTGTTTCATATGCAAAGCTTATATCATTAAATTCTATATCCCAATTTGTAATTTCCCTTATATTTCCCCTGTCCTCTAATTTCGGTATATCTCTAATTTTATTTATCCTTGCCATAGATGACCTGGTCATCTTGCTGAATATACTGTATATGCCCATCATTTCAATGCCCGAAAAAATATTAGTCCCAATTAGCATCAGTAAAAAAGCCGTACCAAAATCCATCTTTCCATATATCGCAAAATATGCTGAAAAAAATATTATTGAAAGGCTTATTATCCTAAATCCTAACTGATATACCGCTGCATTGGGAATATGAGCAAATTCTATCTTTAGCGAGAATTCTTTTAATTTTGAAAATGCATTTTTAATTCTGTAAAAATGCTTATCAGTCATATTATATATCTTTAAAATATGAAGACCTTGAATAAATTCAATTACATCCTCATTAAAAACTCCTATTTCCCTCTGCCTGTCTAAATTATATTTATACTGAATATTAGCTAGGATTTTATAGAGTAAATAAATCGGTATAAATAATGAGATTGTAATTATACCTATAATTCTATTTATAGAAATTATCAATAGAATTCCAATGATCAAAGAAGGGATACCAATTGCCATCTTTTCAACGATTCCCATGCCTTCAATCTCTATAAATCCAGCATCAGATGTGATAGTAGTTACTAAATTCCCCAAACTATCCTTATTAAAATAACCCATTGAAATATCTTTAAGATCTTGACCCAATTTTTTTCTCTCGAGACATATACTTTCATATCCTGCTGAAGACCTTAATTTTAATGTAAAATATCGCAAAATCACCCTTGTGATTATGCATAAAATCATAATAATCGCATATCTCTTTATTAAGGTCAAATCTAAACTATGATTTTTATCTGTGTAAATTGCTTTCATAATATAATATGAAATAATCATTGGTACAGCCAAAAGAAAACCATCGATAAATGTAAAAAACATAGACAATATGATCTGCTTTTTCTTTATCTCCATCATCGACATCAGTTCCTCGAGCATTTTTAACATCTAATTTCACCTCTTTCTAAGGACCATCTCGAACTTGTCAGGTAAATTTGCCATAAATTACGATATATATCGGATTCATTTAATAATTCATCATGTGTTCCAATATTTTTAACTTGGCCATCATTTACTACCATTATCTGATCGCAATTCCTTATGGTCGATAGTCTATGAGCTATCACTATCAATGTTTTATTTTTACATAATTCATCTAAGGAGTCTTGTATTTTTTTCTGATTTTCCATATCAGAAAATGCCGTCGACTCATCTAAAATAAGTATGGGTGAATCTTTAAGTATAGCTCTGGCGATTATAATCCTCTGCCTTTGACCTCCTGATAATTTAGCTCCCAAATCCCCTGCGATAGTATCGTATCCATCTTCTAAGTCAAGGATAAATTCGTCACAGTAGGCCCTTTTAGCAGCCATATAAACCTCCTCATCAACGGCATTTGGCTTGCCTATTCTTATATTCTCTTTGATTGAGATATTAAATAAAAATGGATCTTGAGTAATATAATTAATATTTTCCATCAATTGTTCAAGAGGTATATCCTTGTAGTCGATCCCGCCTATTTTTATGGCTCCTTCGCTTGTATCCCAAAATCTCGCCAGAAGATTTGCTATAGTCGACTTTCCGGATCCCGATGGTCCCACCAAGGCAGTTTTTTGGTTTTCTTTAAATACAAGATTTAATCCCTTTAATATTTCCTTTTTATCATATGCAAAATTTACATCTTCAAATCTTATTTCTAAATTTTTTAAATTAACTCTTTCATGATTTCTCTGATCAAGTTCAGGAAGAGATAATATCTCTTTTACGAGTCTGTTGCCATTTTTTATATGAAAGAAATTATCCATAAATTCAATGAATTTTAGTATATGCGTGCCGATTCCAAGTGAAGCTATTATTGAAAAAAGAAATACAGGAAAGAGAATCTTTTGATTTGCGTATAGATAAGCTCCAATTATTAGGACTGAAACCAGTATCGACGAAAGCAATACAAATGCCGGAGCAGATGCATAATACATCTTATTATATAATCTCAAAGTTGATGATTCATAATTATCTATGGATTCTTCGTATTTTAAATAAGCATCTTTTGATCTACCGAAAATTTTTATTTCTTTAATGCCGATTATATATTCTATTACCTTGCTGTTCATATTTTCAATTGCATGATAATATGTGTTCTCGAATTCTCTCATTATACCGATATACATCGGCATATAAAATAATAAAGTAAGAACATAAGGAGCTATTATAGATAATCCCATTCGCCAATCCAAGGTGAATATTATGATTATTATACCAATCGGTATCAATACATTTGAAGTAGTCTCAGGCAATGCATGCGCAAATGGATATTCCAGCCTTTCTATCTCATCACTTATCAGATTTTTAAAATATCCGCTCCCCTTATTTTGAACTATTCCCAGAGGCAATCTTATCATTTTTTTACTTATCTCGAGTCTTATATTTTCGAGAATTTCAAATGCATTCTTATGGGAGATAGCCGTCGAAATATAATGAGATGCCAATTGCATAAAATATCCCAAAGCAGCCAGAATCGTGTAGAAAATTAAGGAATTTATATTTGCCTCCTTTAAAAATAATAATAGCAATAATCTGTAAATCGCATAATATGGCAATAATCCAAAAGCAACACCTAAAATCGCTATTATCACTGATAATGATGCAGAAAAAATCTTGTTTTTAAGAAAACTCTTTAAATCTTTATATTTCATAAGGCCTCCTTTAAATCTCATTTGAATTTCATCTTTAAATTTTTAGTCGATTCGATATCCTCTGTCAATTATCCTTCCTTTATCAATTAAAATAAATTTATCCGTCATAATCGGCAATATATTCAAATCATGTGTTATATAAATATAAGCAATGTCGTATTTATATCTTATATCTTTAAGCAATTTAAATAATTTCAATCTTATTACAGTATCTAGCATAGAATCAACTTCGTCGAAAATAATAATTTTAGGATCTACTAGTAGAGCTCTTAAAATAGATAATCTCTGCAATTCTCCACCGCTGTAGAATTTTGGTAATTTGTTTAGATCTAAATCTTTTAAGCCGATTTCCCCCAAAAGGCTTTCTATTTTGGCATCGGCTTCTAATCTCTTTTTATAAATACCGTGAATTTTAAAGACTTCTTTTAAGCTTTCAATTATTTTTTTATCAGGATCAAAGCTCATCTCCGGATTTTGTGTTACCAATTGCAATTTTTTAGCTAGCGCTAGCCTATTATAATCATTTATATTGCAGCCATCTATAATTATTTGTCCTGAAATTATCGGTAGAAGTTTGAGCATGCATTTCGCTATAGTAGTCTTCCCGCTTCCACTCGGTCCAATTATCCCGAGCGATTCGCCTCTTTTAAGGTCAAAATTGATATCCTTTAAAATAACCGTCTCCGTTTTAAATATTATTCCCTTTTTAAAACTCATTTCCATATTCCTACATTCAAGAATATTCATATCTCACCTTTAATTATCCTCTCAGCTTCTATTAATTCTCTTAAATTCATATTTGATTTCATTTGAAAAATCTTTTCAGGAATACCTTCTGCAGATATTTTCCCATGATTAATAAAATAAATATAATCTGATATATTCCTAGCCAATTCCAAATCATGACTTATGAGCAATATACTCATATCTTCTTTTCTATTCAATTTTAATATCATTTCAACTATTTCTTTTGTCAATTTATAGTCAAGTCCCTTTGTAGGCTCATCTAGGATTAATAAATCAGGCGATGAAGATATAGCAATCGCCGTCATAAATCTCTGCTTTATTCCTCCACTTAATTCATGAGGATAGAGTTTTAATATTCTATTGGCATCTTCCAACTTTACTTTTTCAAGCAATTCTAGTATTCTATTTTGAATTTCACGCCTTTTATATCCATGTTCTTTTAATATAATCGAAATCTGATTTTTATTTTTTAGAAGCGGATTTAAAGAGCCCGAAACATTTTGCAATACTATGCCTATTTCTTTTCCCCTTATCTTATTCATTTTATTTTCTTTCAGTTTCAATAAGTCAATTCCCTTAAATTCTATCCTCCCGCTTATTTCGAGATTATTTGGCAAAATACGCATTATGGCTTGAGTTAAAAGGCTCTTCCCACTTCCACTATTCCCGATAATAGTAGTTATAGCTTTTTCTTTAATTTCTAAACTAATATCTTCAATTAATGGCTTTTTATTTTCCCTTATATTTATATTGACCTTATCTAATTTCAATAAATCCATAATTCGCCACCGGCCTTATCTCTTTTATAATCAGATAAATTCATAATCATTAAAATTATAGTGAATTGAAACAATCCGGGAAAAAACATGAGCCATGGAGCTCTGGAAATGAATCGCATAGATTCTTTTAACATAGTACCTATTTCAGGTTGTGGAGGTTTAACTCCATATCCCAAAAAAGAAAATGTGGAAATAGATATGATCATATGTCCGATTGAAATCGAAATCGTAGGCCTTATAAGTTTAAAGCATTTTCCTATTAAATGGTCTTTAATAATCATCCAGTCATTAGCTCCAAGTATTTTAAGATTTAAGATATAGTCATTATTTTTGATTATCTTAGCTTCACTTCTCACGAGTTTAGAATTAGAAATCGTATTGTATACAGATAATAATACAATTATTGCCCAGGTCCCGGAATTAGTTAGGCCGACCACAAGCATGGCTATTATTATGATGGGAAAGCTCAATATCATATTTGCTATATAATAAAATATTTCATCTAATATACCACCATAATATCCTAATAGAACGCCGATAACTAAAGCTAATGGAATACTGACTGCAAGGACTATCGACACGAGGATAAATGTATATCTAAATCCCAAGACGGTTCTTACAAATAAATCCCTTCCAAAATTATCAGTTCCAAATATATGCTTTAAAGATGGCGCCATAAACTTATCAGCTCCGGTAATTTCCCCTCCGGCAGGAAGGATGATCGGAGATATTATAATTAAAAAAATCATTAAAATCGCAATAATATTTATTTTATTTTTCATAAATATCACGCCTGTCGATTAGAATATATATTATATCCGCTATAAGATTTACGAATGACACTAATATCCCGATCACCATAATTCCGGATGCAACAATCATATAGTCTTTTAGATTTATCGCATTTCCTAAATAAAAACCAAATCCCTTAATCGAAAAAACCTGCTCCATAATTAAGCTAAATCCAATGAAATAGGGAAATGTTAATGCTATCATCGATATCACAGGAGCCATTATATTCTTTAAAACATGTCTCGACATGATTGTCCATGTCCTTAATCCCATAGCTCTAGCTGAAATAATAAAAGGCTCTCTTAAAACTAATTTTGTCTTTTCTTTTATTATCATAATCAAATTTCCCGCAGGAATTATCCCCGTAATAAATCCCGGTAAAAATAGACTCGATATATTTCTGCTCCCGATAGTTGTCAGCATTTTCATTTTAACGCTGAAAAACCATACTATAAATAAAGCAATCCAAAATACGGGAACAGACGAAGCTAAAACGGCCCAGTATCTGACTATCTTATCTATAATCCCTTTTGGTTTTGTACCTAGATACATGCCTACAATTATTCCAAAGAAAAGATAGACAAAAATACCCACTGTCGACATAAATATAGTGATATTAAAATATTTAAATAATTTTAAATTAATATTCTCATCATTTAAATAAGATTTTCCTAGATCTCCTCTTATTATTCCACTGATCCATTTTCCAAACAGGCTCATAAATCCTTTATTTAATCCTTTACTTTCGGAAAACTCTTCTATATCTTCCTTTGTCAATACAGAGCTGCTAGCTTTTTTTCTGAGGATTATGCTAGCTGAATCACCCGGAGAATAGTAGAGCAAGGCAAAGGAAAGGAGAGAAATAATAAAGAGCATCGGAATCGTCAATGCCACTCTCCTCATAATTCTAAATATCATTTTGCCAATTTCACTTCAGATAAATCAATTAAAAAGTAATTAGAATCAAATTTAAATCCCTCAAAATCACTTTTATATATGGCAGTTCTAAAATCCGCAAATACGGGAATACTATTAACCTGTTCATAATTCTCAATCCAAAAATCATCTAAATACTTTCTCAACTCATCTTGATTTTTTGCATTCAATATGCCATTGCCTGCATTTATCATTTCTTTATTCATTCCGTAACCCAAGCCAAATCCTGTATTGTCTGCTGGTTCAAGACCGTAAAAAGCGATATTTGAATAGGTAGGCTCGAACCAATGTGCCATCAATGCGATATCATATTCTCCACTTTTCATCTTTTCATTCCACAAACTAAAATCATAAACCTCTATATTCGATTTAATTCCCAATTTTTCAAATTCTTTTTGTATAAAAACAGATGCATCCTTATACTCAATTTCTGAAACAGTTAATATATTGAGTTCAACGGGCTTGCCGTCTTTAGTCAATTTGTCGCCCTCTAGTTTATAATCTCCTTCTTTTAATATTTCTTTTGCTTTCTCTAAATCATAGTAAAATTCATCAACCTTCTTTGATCCGTCGATAAATTCAGGATTCATCATATGACCAACCGGATTAACTTCGCCAAAATATATATCCTCTGCCATAGCTTCTCTATCGATTGCATATGCCAAAGCCTTTCTCAAATAAATATCATCCATAGGTTCCTTTAACCAATTTAATCTTATCGCCGATACCGATGTATAAGAATCTAATCTCTCTCTTATCAATTTATAATCGTCATCATTATTAAATATTTCGATGCTTGAATGAGACATCGATTTGCCATGTTCGCTGATACCTATTATGTCGACCTGGCTGCTTTGAAGAGCCAAAGCTCTCGCATCCGGATCAGGTATTACATACCATTTTAATTCTTCTATTTTAGGTAATTTATCTTTATTCCAATAATCATCATTTCTTGATAACTTTGCTTCCTCATCCTCTTTATAATCTTCTAATTTAAATGGACCAGTACCAGTATAATCTACTAAATTGCCATCCTCATCTATAGAATCTATCGTAAATGCCGGTATTTTATATAATTCCTCGATAAATCCTAGATTACTTTTCTTAAATTTAACTGCCAAGCTATAATCATCTAAAATCTCGATAGACTCCAAATTATTAATATATGCAGAATAAAACAATTTACCCAAAGATTCTAAATCGTATTTGCATACCTCGGCATTGAAATTTGTTCCGTCATGGAATTTTACATCCTTTCTTAAATGCAGTTCAAATTCCGTCGCATCATCATTTATTTCCCAATCCGATATTAGATTGGGAATCGGCTCAAATCTTTCATTGAAACCAATCATAAAATCGGTTACCAAACTCAAGGAGTCCTGAACTCCGTATTTAAAATCATTTGCAGCTCCTATTCTAAGTATTGGAATTTCTTGAGATTCAATTTCTCCTATACCGTCATTCTCCTGATCTTCTCCAGCATTTTTTTCACTTTTGTCGATTTGAATTCCGTCCTCTTCCTTTTCAACAGTTCTAGAATTACATGCAGAAAAAGGCAGAATCAAAAATACAGAAATCATTATTGCTAATATTTTTTTCATATACTCCTCCATCAAAACAAAAAATGTAGTTAAATATATCTAACTACATTTAATATATAATATTAATTTTTAGCGCTCTACTCTATTACAACTTCAAATGATCCATTCCGTTTTATTTATATCTAATGATAATTTAGACTTTGATTTGCCTTTGAAATCATAGCCTTTCCTATGAATCCGGCGATTTTAAATAAATCAAAAATCTAATATCTTTAAAATATTTTATATCTAAAAGAAAAGTAAATGCAGATAGAAATTTCATATAAGCTTGCCGATATTTTTAAGTCGGCATCTTTATTATCTGGCTTGAGATTCTTCAATATGAGTCTGTATCATTTCAGTCCATTTTATCGATTAATTAACTTCTCATAATATTAGATTCTATAAATTAAAAAACTGCTACAAAATAATAGCAGTTTTTATCATATCCCTAAATTAATCGAGCATTAGATATTTCCTATATTGAAGATTATAATTCTTCTAAAACTTCTTTAAATTCTCTTAGTTTTTCTTCATCTTTAATCAACGACAGATTGACTTCTATATTCATTTTCGCCCCAATAAGACCTGCTTTAGCGAGCTCAATTCCCATATTCAAATCTGTTGCACAGGCCGGATTCGTATGACCTTTCAATCTCTCGCCGATTTCTAAAAGTTTTTTACATTTAATCGCATTTTCTTTAGGCGCTGTAGCGGCTATAACCCCCGCATTTTCAATAGCTTTCTGTCTTTTATTTTCTTCAGATTTAACTTTCGGTAATTTATATGCTTTTACTATCTCTAAATATGCTTCTCTATCCTTTACAGCTCCTAAGAGGAGTTCTTCTTTTAATTTTTCAAGTTCAATCGCAATCAATTGCAATTCATCTTTTGACAATCCAAATTCTTTTTTCATAGATAATTTTGTAACCATAGCCATCAATCCGGCAGCCATAGCTCCCGATAAAGCAGAAGAAGATCCTCCGCCAACAGTTACATCGTCTGAATCAAGTACCAAATCCAATATATCTTTATAGTCCATATATACCTTCCTTATAAAAAATAGCTATTACTAAAAAAAGTAGGAGTAAACTCCCAATTTACATATAAAATTGTTCTGCCGAGAATTCTTCAGTTAATTTTATATAAAACTGTAGAAGTTCGACCATTGCATAAACAGGAACCGGACCAACCAGTTCAGCATTTACAATATTTACATTATATCTTCCCGCTTCAGATTTTATAGTTTCAAAAACTCTGTGTATAGGAGATTTTTCATAATTTGTTAAATTCATAGAAACTTGAACTTGTTTCTTTTCAGGGATATCGAGAGCTATCGCCCTTACATATTTATATCCGCCTGTAGCTTCCCTAACTGATTTAACAATCTTTTTACCTATCTCTAAATCAGTTGTATCGAGATTTATATTAAATGCAACCAAAGGAAATCTCGCACCAGTTACTGTTGCGCCGCTCTTTGGATTAAATTTAAATGGCCCTTCGTCAGGCTTCCAAAAATCATCCTTCATCTTTTCTTCAAGCGCCTCGTACTGACCTTTTCTAATCTTGGGTAAAGACTTTCTCTCAGGAGACGATGCTGCATCCTCATAGTAATAAATCGGAACTCCCAAATCTCCCATAAATTTACCATACTGTTTAGCAATTTCAACCGCTTCTTCAGTGCTGATATTCTTTACCGGTATAAATGGTACAACATCAACAGCACCCATTCTCGGATGTGAACCCTTATGCTTTGTCATATCTATCAGTTCAACAGCTTTTTTTGATAATCTCTTAGTCGCTTCTAAAACATCTTCAGGGCTACCCTTATAGGTAAACACAGATCTGTTATGATCTTTATCGCTATTGATATCTAATACATCGATATTTTCAACTGATAAAAGAGCATCTTTTACGGCTTCAATCACATCTAAATCCGTACCTTCACTAAAGTTAACTTCTGCCATTAATACTTTCACTATTTATACCTCCATTTATTATAATAAAATATAAATCAAAATCTTAAATTCATTATATCAGTTTATGATTTAATTTTAAAGTTTAAATTGTATAGATATTAATTCCTATATTGACTGATAAAATTTAATAGTATATGATGGTAATATATTAGAGTACTCTAATATATTAAATTTTTATTTATTTGATTGGCAAAGCAACAGGATTGATTTCTAATTTATAAGGAGGTTTTAAATGACTTTTGAAATGATTGACGGCATGTCTAATATCAATTTAGACCCGACCATGACTCTGGCTTTTGCCTCGGTCTTATTAGTTTTTGGTTTTTTTGTCAAAGACAAAATTAAAATTCTTGACAGATATTGTATTCCTGCTCCTGTCATCGGCGGATTTATATTTATGATTATAACCTGGATAGGACATTCTACAAATTCTTTTGAATTTGTTTTTGACAATATCTTTCAAAGCACCTTTATGTTAGCTTTTTTTACGACTGTTGGTTTAGGAGCAAGCCTTACGATTTTGAAAAAAGGTGGCAAACTTTTAATCATTTACTGGCTTATAGCGGGAGTCATATCTTTATTCCAAAATTCTATCGGGATTGCAGTGGCTAAGATAACGGGACTTCCACCAGCATATGCGCTATTATCAAGTTCTATTTCTATGATTGGCGGTCATGGTGCAGCTCTTTCATACGGAAATGAATTTGTAAAATTAGGATTCGAAAATGGACCATTGGTCGGAGCGGCAGCTGCTACATTCGGCCTTATCTCAGCTGTTATAATCGGAGGCCCTTTGGGAAGGAGATTGATCGTAAAAAATAATCTTAAACCTCCGGCTGAAGAAATTATCGATTCATCGATTACAGAAATAAATGTCTCAAATAAGGAAGAGTTAACGAGTTTAGATATAATTAAAAATGTCATGGTAATTATCGTTTGTATGGCTGTTGGATCAATGGTTTCAAAAGGAGTAGGCCATATAATTAAATTCGGTTTTCCAAGTTATGTCGGGGCTATGTTTATTGCCGTCATAGTTAGAAATTTAAATGAGAAATTCAAATTCTATAATTTTGATTTTGCTCTAGTAGACGGAATAGGTACTGTAATGCTCAATTTATTCTTATCATTAGCTCTCATGACTTTAAAACTTTGGGAACTTTCAGGACTTGTCGGCGCAGTATTATTGGTAGTATTATTACAAGTAGTATTTATGATATTGGTGGCATATTTCATAGTATTCAGACTTCTAGGAAGCAATTATGATGCAGCTGTTATGTGTGCAGGCTTATGTGGACACGGACTTGGTGCAACACCATCCGCAATTGTCAATATGACCGCTGTTAATGAAAAATATGGTATGTCAAGAAAAGCAATGATGATAGTGCCAATCGTAGGAGCATTTTTAGTTGATATAATATATCAGCCCGGAGTGCTTTGGTTTATAAGTAAATTTGTAAAATAATTTTTAAATAATCATTTAGACTGATCTCCTCTATAATAGTAATTAGAGGAGATCTTATCTTCAAAATATCATAAAAT
>JAUNVF010000044.1:0-11882 GCA_030537815.1 Tissierellia bacterium
ATTTAATTATTAATCATATTTAATAATTAAATGATGATATGAATGGATTTATACAAGTAATTCTTTATTCTGTATTTTGCGTTATAAAATTTGCTTTTTTAAAGCTGAATCTGATATAATTTTGGATAGTATAAACTAAAATGATAATGATTATTGTCTATCTGAATTCTTTATATTATTTGGTAAATTTATGGGTTGTTTCCTAATTATAGTATGAATTTCTTATAGATAATATTTTCATTTAGTTTAACTTATAATTAAAATCAAGGAGGCAATTATGAAAAAATCTTTAAGAAGAATTTTTTCACTGGCATTGGTACTTAGTTTTTTGATTCCTTCACTGGCATTAGCTGATGACGCTCAAAAATATGAGAGAATTTCCGGTGAAAATCGCTATGAAACATCTGTAGAGGTGTCTCAAGAGGCTTTTGATAAATCGGATGACGTTATAGTGGCTAGTGGTGAGAATTTCCCGGATGCTTTGGCCGGCGGTCAATTAGCATTGGCTATGAAAGCACCAATCCTTTTAACTAAGGCCAATGAATTACCATATGTGGTAAAAGAAGAAATAAGAAGACTTGATGCTAAATCAATATTTGTTCTAGGCGGAGAAAATACTGTCGGTGAAGCTGTCGAAAAAGAATTGGCAGAGTTAGCTAAAGTCGAAAGAATAAGTGGCAATGACCGCTATGAAACTTCTAAACTAATTCTCGAAAAAACTAAGGAATTAGGAAAATATGAAAAACTTGTTATTGTAAGTGGAGCTGTCTATCCAGATGCTTTAACTGCTAGCAGTTATATAATGAAAAACAATGCCTTACTACTACTTTCAGACGGAAATTCAGTTCCTGAAACTGATCTTGAATTGATAGCAGTAGGCGGAGAAAAAACTCTAGCTTTACCGAAATTTGAAGGAAAGAGAATTTCCGGCGAAAATCGTTATGAAACAGCTTTAGAATTGGCTAAGGAAGCTTTCGACAAGGCTGAGAAAATTATTATCGCAAGTGGCGAAAACTATCCCGATGCTCTAACTGCTATAAGCTTGGCAGCTAAGGAAGATGCAGCGATCTTACTTTCTCCTAGCAAGGCTATGAATGCTAAAGTATTGGAAAATTACAAAGGCAAGGATATTAAGGTTATCGTCGTAGGCGGAGTTAATTCTGTAAATGATGCTGCTGTAGAAGAAATTTTTGCTAAAGATCCTGTAAAACCGGATCCTGAAAAACCTGAAGAGCCGACTCTTGATGAAGTTAAAGCTACTTTAACTGAATATATCGAGTCTATCCAATGGGAGAAATTAAAGAAGGCTGCTGACCATGAAGGCGATACAAGATATGATATCCCTCCAATGGGTAAAGCATTAGGCGAATTAAATAAAGCTGTAAATAGAGCTAAAGAACTTCTAAATAAAGAAGAATTAAGCGCTGAAGAAGAAAAAGAGTTAAGAGATTTAACTCCACATTATAATAAGAAGGGCAAAGCTAAAGAAGGCCTTGCTACCTATGTTAAGAATTTTGTAGTTAATTGGCATGTACAGGGTGAACGTACTGTATTTAATTCTGATAAATCAAGACAATATACTGAATTAAAAGACAATAAGATAGTCGTTCATTCTTATTCTGTTAAAAAGCTTGCTAATGAAGATATAAATGCTTATATCAATTATGTTGTTAAGGATAATTATGATCCGGATATTGATACTGTATCAGGATCAACTCCTAAGTATAAGAAAGATAAATTACCGGCTGAACATTTTACTGTAAATATCGATAAACAAAAAGGTATTGTTACATTTACTATTAATGACTCAGCTGAAACTAAAGAATTTATGAAGGATATTGTAATTCTTAAGCCTATTATAAAGGTAGAAGTTGCTAAGGGCTCGAGAGTTGAGAATGGAGATTTAGTATTTATTAAGGATACTGTAGAATAAATTCTCTACTTCAGTAGGAAACTACCCAAAAAAACCGCTATCTCATAAGAGATGGCGGTTTTTTATATTAGATTCTATCAGGATAATTTTCAAGTACATAATCCATATCCTTATCCCCTCTTCCGCTTAGATTTACTAAGACGAAACCGGGATTATCTTCCTGCTTAGCTAGTTTTAAAGCATATGCGAGAGCATGAGAGCTTTCTATGGCAGGTATTATCCCTTCCATTCTGGAAAGTTTGAAGAATGCATCGATTGCTTCATCATCTGTTATGGCTTCATACTTAACTCTACCTATATCTTTTAAAAATGCGTGTTCTGGTCCGGTAGACGGATAGTCGAGGCCACTTGCTACTGAATATACGGGCGCAGGTTCGCCATTTTCGTCTTTTAGCATTATCGATTCAAATCCATGCATTATACCTTTTTCACCATATGTCAATGAAGCGGCGTGATCTCCAAGTTTTGTACTCTTTCCTAAAGGTTCAACTCCATAGATGTCGACGGGATCTTCTAAGAATGCGCTGAATATTCCCATAGCATTGCTTCCTCCACCTATTGCAGCTACAACTGCATCTGGAAGATATCCTGTCATCTCTTTAAACTGGCTTCTAGCCTCATCACCTACGACGCTTTGAAAATCTCTTACCATCAATGGGAATGGATGAGGTCCAACTACAGAACCAATGCAATAGATTGAATTCTTATAATCTTTCACATATGCGTCAAAAGCTGAGTCGACTGCTTCTTTAAGAGTTTTAAGTCCATGAGTTACAGGAACTACCTTCGCTCCTAAAAGTTTCATACGTGCGACATTTGGCGCTTGTTTCTTGATATCGACTTCTCCCATATGGATTTCACATTCAAGTCCAAAGAATGCAGCTGCTGTAGCTAGAGCAACTCCATGCTGACCCGCTCCGGTTTCTGCTATTAATTTTTTCATGCCCATATATTTAGCTAGCAATCCTTCACCCATACAGTGATTTAATTTATGTGCTCCCGTATGATTTAAGTCTTCTCTTTTCAAGTAAATTTGAGTTGTTCCGAGTTCCTGAGATAAGTTTTTGCAATGATAGACTGGTGTTGGCCTGCCTTGAAATTCTTTTCTTATCCTTCTTAATTCACTTATAAATTCTGCAGAATGGGCTATGGTCTTATAAGCCTCATCTACTTCTTTTAATGCCTTTGCTAAATCGTCGGGCAGATATACTCCACCATACTCACCAAAGTAACCATTTTTATCCGGGTATTTCTTTAAATAATTTCTAAAATCAAAATTCATAATTTCCTCCTCAATTTTTATAATAAAAAAACGCTCATCCAATAAAGGACAAGCGTAGCCTGCGGTACCACCTTAATTAATCTTAATAAAAGATTCTCTCAATCAGAGTGCCAACACACTCCTAGCCTATAACGCGGCAACGTCTCAGATACTCGGTAATACCTTTCACCTAACCCTCCAAGGCCCATCATCAAGGTCTTACTCTGCTCGGCTCTCACCATTCCAAACTCGCTTTAAGACTATCCCCTTGTGAATCCCTTTTCATCGGTTTTACTATATAGTGTTAATGTAACAATAATAATATAACATATACTTTTTAAAAATGCAAGCTTTTTTATTAAATTATTTTATTTCCATAAAATAATAAAACTCTAAATATAAATAATTAGAGTTTTATTATCAATTCAGATTTTATTTAATTGCTATGCTTCAGGATCTAAATCACAATCGGTTCTTTTTGTAGGCATTAATTTTGTAAATATTAGAAAACTCACTAAAGATACCGCCAATCCTAAGAGTATCGGATTATCTTTCAAAAAATCAACTCCAACGGTAAATGGCGTGTGTTCAAGTAGAACGACGACTACAGATCCAAGTATTAGAGATGCTATAGTGCCGGCTTCTGATGCTTTTTCCCAATACAGACCAAATATATATGGGAAGAATGATCCTGCCGCTCTAAGTGTAAATGAGAACATCAAGAGATTTATTATATTTCCGGTATTATTAAAAGCTATGATCCATGCCAGAAATCCGATACCTATCATTGTAATTTGAGTGACTCTCATTACTTGCTCGGCGCTTGCATCCTTTTTGATGTATATCTTATAAATATCATTTCCGAATATTGAACCCGCCCCTAATAGGTCGGAATCGGCTGATGACATAGTTGCAGAAATAATTCCCGCAAATAATAATCCCACTATTATGGCAGGCATAGCTGTTATAGCCAAAGTCGGCAATGCGAATTTAGGACCGTTTTTAAGAATTATTTCACCGTCGATTTTACCCATATTTATCAAAGCCAAGGTTGCTATTCCTAGAATGGTGGGAATAAATGCGTAAATAAAATTGATTACCGCTGCGATTACAGAGCCTTGAAGCGCTGCTTTACCGTCTCTCGCCGCATAATACCTCGAAACCGCCTCTTGTCCCACTGTAAATGATGCTATATACATAATAATCAATGAAATAATAGTTGAAGGTCCTATTCCCCTGAACATATTCCAAGTCTCGGGAGGTACATTTGTTTTGATTTGTCCAAAACCTCCAGCAAGTTTGGACGCAAAGGGAACTGCTAAAATCATTCCGACAACTATAAGGAATACTTGAACAAAATCTGTCAGGGTAACTGCCCATAATCCTCCCATGACCGCATAAACTGTTACGACGACTGCTACAATGGTAACGGCAATTTTAAATTCCAGTCCAAGCATAACCGATACTATTGTCGCTGAAGCTATGAATTGAGATGCGGTTAGACCTATTAGTGGCAAAATCATTATTATCGCCGTGAGTATCCCTGATGTTTTTCCATATCTCCTCCTAAAATACTCAGGAACTGTCTTTACTTCCGAAGCTCTAAATTTGGGAGCGATAAGAGCTAAAATCATGAAAGCGATTCCCATGGTTATAACATACCAGGATGCACTTATCCCCCATTCTCCATATGCTTTCTCGACAACCCCCAGCGAACTTCCACCTCCTATCTCAGTTGCAGCCAATGTTCCAGCCATTAGGATAGGGCCTAGTCTTCTACCGGCAACCATGAAATCTTCATTTGATTGTATCTTTTTAGAAGAATAATATCCGATTCCCAGCATGCATAATAAATAAACGATTACAACAACCACTACTAATGTATTTGCCATATTAACCTCCTTTGATTTTCTATTACTTTTAATATACTAGATTATTTAATATAAATCAATAAGTTTTATCATTTAATCTAAGTTTGTAGTAAAAGTTATTATTTAATCATTATAATAAATCTAGGAAAATTATAAAGAGATTAAGATTACATTAAAAATATTAAATACAAAATATATTATATTACTAATATCAATTAAATTACTAAAGGCAATACTCTTTGCACAAAAATATTAGCAGAGTAAAACTCTGCTAATATTCTCATTCCTTTATGAAATTAATTATTTTCTTAAATCCGTCCTGTCCTTCAGGCGTGAAAATTATATATGGCCAACAATGAGGCATTTCTTTTCCAATTATATATTCTATATCGAGATTATATTTTTTCTCAACTTCTTTAAATAAAGGCAAATAGGCGTAAAATATTTCATTTTCTCCTATCATCAATTTTATTGGTGGAAATCCTGAAAGATCATGCTTTGTCGTAGACGCAAGATTTGGAAAATCATCTTCTGTCATAGCTTTTCCAATCTCATCTATAAATCTATACGGCAATACATAATCTTTTGAATCTATTTCCTTCATCTTAGCCAAAGTATCCGCATCAGGAGGCATCTCGGCGACGGGGCTGGATAAAATCATCTTATCAGGGTAATTAGGCTCAAGCCCGAGCATATTTCTATAATTAAATAGATACATGCAAAGTGAGGCTCCCGAAGAAAATCCGAGGAATACAATATCTTCAGGTCTGTAATCCTTTAATACTCTCTCATAAACTTTGTTAACCCATCCTACTATTTCAGATAATTTGTATTCGGGATATAATGGATAATCCGGAAAGATACATTCGCAATCTATATTCTCAAGTATCCTATTTATCAATTTAAAATTATCATTTCCCGGCTTTGCTACAAAGCCCCCACCAAAAAGATAGAATAGCGCCTTCTTTTTCTTCTTATCATCTCTTTTTATTCTATAAACTCTCGAACCATCAATATTGATTATTTCATGATGATTTCCCTTTAATACCTTTGTTTTTAATTTATCCTTTTGTTTAGATGAGATATATCTTAATTTCTCATCAAAATTGTCTTCTGTATTTGAAAAAAATCCTTTTAAACCATATCTCTTACTCAATTTTAAAAATAGTTTCAATCTAATACTCATTGTTTTACACCATAAAATAAAATCCAGTCACCATTCTCATGCTCAATTATGTCAACTGAGGCAAATCCGGCAGATATCAATAATTCCTTAATTTTGTCAGGCATCAATATATCGAAACCTATCATATCTATCCATTTTTTCCCGGCTTCCGGATTTTTTAACTCATTTGCAATCATAAATCTACCTCCCGGCTTTAAAACCCTGAAAACCTCCTTGAAATCATTTTCAAGATCCGGCCAAAAATATATGGTTTCATAGGCAGTCACAAAGTCAAATTTTTCATCTTCGAATGGTATTTTAGATACATCGGCTCTTGTGATTTCTATCTTATTCTCATCCACATCTTTTTTATTATGCTTTATTGAAAATTCTACAGATTGATTTGAATAGTCTATCCCATACATTTTCTTGCATAATTTAATCTGATCCTTTAGATTTTGTCCTCCTCCACATCCTATATCCAATCCAGTATCATCGGCATTTATCTGAAAATTACTTCTTGCCCAATCAGCCATTTTCTTATGACCCTTATTCATGATTTTGATTATTAACCTTCCGCCAAAATCTGATCTAGGTTTTTTAGTATTTCTATAAAAATCTTTAAGCATATTCTTCTCCTTGTATTTAATCAATATTTGAATATATTTTAAAATGAATTATTAGCATTATGGTATATATAGATGCCAATACTAAATCCAGCGCCATTAAATAAAGGTCTTATTGCCCTTGGCATAATCATCTAAATTAATGAAATAATAATCAATATGATTGGATTTAATATTACAAAAATAATCGGTAGTTCGGTCTTTTCCCTTATTATAGTAATCGAAAATAATAGCCATGATAAAAATCCACTTACTATAACTGCATACCAAGCTTGCATTTCTATATGATGAGATTCATTGCCCATATTAAATAGAGCATCTCTTGCAGCATTCTCGACTCTTAATTTAAAAAACCTGGGCGGATACTAAAATGAAGCATGAGCTAAAGGACTATAAGAAAAGCTGATTAAAAATAAAACTGATATGAGCAAAGCCCATCGCTTGCCCGAATTTTTGAGTATTCGGTAAATAGCATATACCCATCATCATAAGGGGCGTACTAAAATCAGCTACTAATGCTCCGTATTTAAGCCGAGCTTTCGATCCGCTAATAGACCAAAGAGCTGCATTTTATTCGATTATTATATTCGATTCTGCGATTACAGGATATAATTTTGGTTACGGCTCAAATCCCACTCTCAAGACAGCTCCTAAAATCCAAGACAAAGCGTATACCGCAAAACAAATAAGTGAAGTTCTGAAAATTTATCAGACCAGTATTTATTCATGTCGCATCTCGTTTTTATTATACCCAAAAGGCTTCAATTAAACAATAATAATTATTAGTATCAATTGATTTGTAAAAATAAGATTTCATGGTATAATTAGAGTGATATCAATTATCATTAGGAGGTAAATATGAAAATCAATATGGTATACATCAGCAATACTGGTCATACAGAAGAAATGGCTGAAGTATTAGAAGAAGAAATTAAAGCTAAAGGTCATGAATTAAATGTATATACTGAAGAACCCGATGCTGACGAATTTTTAGATGCAGATCTACTCATCTTTGGATCACCTGCTTGCGGTACTGAAGAAGTAGATGACAGCATTATCCAACCTACAATCGAATCTCTTTCCTCACTTGAGGGCAAAAAAGTGTTCATGTTCGGTTCATTTGGCTGGGGCGACGGAGAATATATGGAAATATGGACGGACGAGATGAAAGATAAGGGTGCAGAAATAGTTGCAAATCCTGTCGTTTGTTTAGAAGATCCGGATGACGAGGCTAAAGAAGCTTTAAAAGAAGCTGTAAATAGTTTTTAATAAAAGCACTGAGAGAATTCTTAGTGCTTTTAAACTATAACAATAATCAAGGAGATAATTATGGATGACAATACTATTCAGGATTCGCTCCTCTTTCCTTTAATTGGCAGATTTGTCTGTAATAGAAAATGGCCTAGAATATTTAGAGACAATCATGCAGACTATCTGATAAGGAAATTGGAAATAAATGTTGGTGCAAAAGAGTATGGCACCGTGAGCAATCTACTACTCGGATTTAGGCATATGATAAATACAGTTGCCGCAAGATGCTACATAAAAAAACATCCCAATGCACATATTATAAATATGGGATGCGGTTTAGACACTATTTTTGATAATATCGACAATGGAAAGATTAGATATTATAATCTCGACTCGGCCGATATAATCGCTTTAAGAAATAAATATTTTGAATTATCGGAACGTGAAACAGACCTCCCCTTTACAATAATGAATTTTAAATGGATGGACGAGGTCGATTTTAAAGAAGAAGACGGAGCTCTATTTTTAGCAGCTGGAGCTTTTAATTATCTAAAAGAAGAAGATATTAAAAGAATTGTAGACAGACTTTCAGAAGAATTTCCCGGTTGTCAGCTTAGCTTTGATGTAAAATCTTCTGCAATAGTAAGAAATAAGATTAAAAAGGCCAGAAAACATGAATTGACAGGAGCTAAGATGCAATTAAAACTGGAAGATCCCTTGAGCATTAAAAATTGGAATAATGGGATTAAAAGAGTCCATGTGATAAAGGATTTTTCCTGTGGTCTTATTAGAAATGACGCCTTTCCCCTATGGCTAAAATGCATCGTATTTGTAATAAATAAGATGAGATTATTGTATCAGGTTATAATAGATTTTGAGTAAAAATTTATTATGCATAAAAAGATTTTTCTATAATACTAATAATCCACTAATCACCATGCAAATATAGACTATCAGTTAATATAATACAATCATTTAAAATCTCCGCTGCTTGATGGTGGGGATTTTTAAATTTGAATGATTATTTTATTACTTGACAATGATTATCAAAATGCTATACTTAATATAAATCAGATAATACTTAGAGTTTTCCGATGAAATTGTTTTAAAAATTTGCCCTATGGGTAGTAAAATATTGAGACAATATCGGCTTATAATTATATCAACTAGATAACGATGTTATTATTCTTATGCGATTTCAAATTTAATATTGTAATCTTTCTTTTATTCTCTAAGAGTATTTTCTTTAATTTTCCGTTAAACAAGGAGGTTATTATGAGTATACAAACAAAGATATATACGGAAATATTCAAAAATTCGTTCGAAATACCTATGAAGATCGTTTATTGGAATGGCGAGGTTCTTAATTTAGGAGAGTCAGAGCCCGAGATAATATTTAAATTAAATGAACCTCTAGATATAAAAAGCGTATATCAGGATGCATCGATCGCATTGGCTGAGGCTTATATGGATAAGAAGATAGAAATCGACGGTTCTATAAAAGATCTCATGATCGATGCCTTTAAACATGAATCAAGCTTTATGGAAAACTCTAAATTTAAAATATTATCTAAATCCCAGAATTTGTTTTCAAAAGACAATGCCGAAAATATTCAATTTCATTATGATATAGGTAATGACTTTTACGAGTATTGGCTCGATGATTCCATGAATTATTCTTGTGCTTATTTTAAAGAAAAAAGCGACTCACTTGAAGAAGCTCAAAAAAACAAAATTAATCATTGCCTAAAAAAATTGAGATTAAGAGAGGGAGAAGAATTATTCGATATAGGTTGTGGCTGGGGAAATCTCATCATGACCGCCGCAAAAGAATTTGGCGTAAAAGCAACAGGTTGCACTTTAAGCAAAGAGCAATATTTATTTGTGCAAGAAAAGATAAAGGAAGAAAGACTTGAAGATAGAGTCGACATAATATTAATGGATTATTCGGAAGCCGTCAATCAAAATCTTAAATTCGATAAAATAGTAAGCATCGGGATGCTCGAGCATGTCGGAAAGGCAAATATTCATACTTATTTTAATTGCGTCAACAATCTTTTAAAAGATGACGGACTTGCATTGATTCACTCTATATCAGGTCAAAGAGATATAGATGACGAAACCAAGGGTTATAATGGATTTTTAAATAAATATATATTCCCCGGTGGTTATATCCCTTCCATTGCCGAGATAGTCATTCCCATAAATAAGGAAAAAATGCATATAATAGATCTTGAAAGTCTCCGATATCATTATAAATTGACATTAGATGAATGGTATAGAAGATTTTCAAATAGCTTAGATAAAATAAAACTAAATTACGACGAAAGATTTATTAGGATGTGGAGTCTATATCTTTTAGGTTGCTCTGCGATATTTGAAGCTGGCAAATTAGATGTATGCCAATATTTGATAGAAAAAGGCACCGACAATAATCGTCCTTTAACCAGATCTTATATGCTATAAAAGTAAAAATCATGGCGTTTAAATTGACCTTAAATCAAATCTAATCTGAATTGAAGGTCATTTAGATTTCGCCATGATTTTTAATAGGAGAAAATTAATCATGATAAAAGGTATAGGCTTACCCCTATGGTCTTAGGCCCTACATGGCCTCCTAAAACAGAAGTGAGTTCCGTCTCTAGGTATATCTTTGCATTTTTTATTTCTTCCGACAATAGATCCCTGAGTATGCTTTTTTCTTCTTCATTATCAGCTGAAAATATCGACATATAATAATTGTCTTTATTTTTAAGCATCTCTTTAGTACATGTGGCAACTCTTTTTAAGCTCTGTTTTTTGCCTCTCAATTTTTCTCTCACAATTATTTTTCCGTCTTTCTCATCTAAAAGTGGGTAAATATTAAGCAATTGTCCCAATTTTCCCTTTACTTTTCCGATTCTTCCACTTTTTACTACATATTTAAATGTGCGTAATAAAGCTAAAACTTTTAGATTTTTTCTATTATCTTTTAATTTATTAATCGTATCTTCCATTGTAAGCCCGGCTTCTCTAAGTTGGGATGCATATACTAATTGAATACCCGTCCCCATTCCACAGCTTCTACTATCAATAATACAGATATCTATTTCGGGAAAGTAATTCCTTACTGTATTCATCATATTAATCATTCCCGTTATCCTCGCCGAGCTGGCTATCATTATTATCTTTTTATATCCGTCATCAATAATCTTTTGAATCAATTCTCTTGCATTCTCCAAGGGTGGCACTGCCGTCTTGAAATCGATCGGACCTTTCATAGCATGATATACTTCACGGCTTGATATATCTATTAAATCCCTGTATGGATTTCCATTTAATGTAATCGAATACGGAAGTATATAAAGGTCGAATCTGTCAGCAAGTTTAAAGTCGAGATCCGCTGATGTATCTCCTAATATCGCAAATTCTTTCATCGATTCCTCCCTTCATATTTTTATTTTAATTATATAATATCATTCTATTTAGTTTTGTCAATCCTATTATATAGTTTTTATAATTACATATTTCTAGATAAATAGGATTAAATTTAATCTTTGTATATTCCGGTGATTATCTAAAAAATATAATTCTAAATTAATCTATGATATCCTTTCCTTTTTATTTCAAAAGTCAAATCTCAATTATTTCATACTCGATTAAATGCTATGATTTTCAACTCGGTATTTTTGATTAAGTCAATACTGAAATTCTATGCTTAATTTAAATTATAATTAAATATTTTAATAATTTAATTAAAAATCTGAACTCAAAAAAATATAATCAAAAAAAAGTT
>JAUNVF010000044.1:11892-18203 GCA_030537815.1 Tissierellia bacterium
AAGAAGTTATAAATTTTATAAATACAATAGATATTACAAATTTAAATACATTTGTTCATAACTTGACTAACACTTTAACAGAATATATAATTAAATATATCTTTGATTAAAAAAGCCTAAAAAAGCGAAGCCATTATTTTATCTCTTATAAAATATCGATTTCTAATTCTCTATAAAATCAAAGATTATTTGTGAAACTGAATATTAATACTTATTTTTAAATGATTTTAGGCTCATTTAATTTTATTATAAGTATAATAAAATTTTTAGGAGGTATTATTATATGAAAGAAAATAAGTTATTCGGCATTATGCAAAGAGTCGGAAGATCATTTATGCTTCCGATAGCAATACTGCCTGTAGCGGGTTTGTTTTTAGGTATAGGGGGATCATTTACAAATGAAACCATGCTAAATGCCTATGGGCTTACAGAAATCTTGGGACCCGGCACGATACCAAATGCGATATTGACAGTCATGAAAGCGGCCGGTGAGATAGTCTTTGCAAATCTTCCAATTATATTTGCAATCGGCGTAGCTATAGGCATGGCTAAGCAGGAAAAAGCAACTGCAGCTTTAGCAGGTGCAATCGCTTTCTTTGTAATGCATGCTTCAATATCAGCAATGATAAATATAAATGGCGGAGTTGAGAAATTACTGGCCGGTTCAACTACGATGGTCGTCGGAATTAATTCATTGCAGATGGGAGTATTCGGAGGGATTATTGTTGGCCTTGGAGTATCATCACTGCATAATAAATACTATAAGATTGAATTACCACAGGTTCTTTCATTCTTCGGAGGTACTAGATTTGTTCCAATAATTTCTGCGATCGTCTACCTCGCTGTCGGTATACTCATGTTTTACGCTTGGCCTCCTGTACAAGCTGCAATAAATGCAGTTGGAAATCTAGTGCGTGGATCAGGATACTTGGGAACTTGGGTATATGGTTTAATGGAAAGAGCATTGATACCTTTCGGCCTTCACCATGTCTTTTACCTACCTTTCTGGCAGACTGCAGTTGGCGGATCAATGGAAGTAGCCGGAAAAGTCGTAGAAGGTGCACAAAATATATTCTTTGCACAGCTTGCAGATCCGAGCACTCAACATTTTTCTGTAGAAGCGACTAGATTTATGTCCGGAAAATTCCCATTGATGATTTTTGGACTTCCGGGAGCTGCCCTTGCAATGTATAAAACGGCTATACCCGACAAAAGGAAATTAGTTGGAGGTCTTTTATTCTCTGCAGCCTTGACTTCTATGTTGACCGGTATTACAGAGCCATTAGAATTTACTTTCCTATTCGTAGCCCCACTTCTATATGGAATACATTGCGTATTAGCAGGTTTGGCTTATATGTTCATGCATATATTAAATGTCGGCGTTGGCATGACATTTTCCGGTGGATTTATCGATATGCTATTATTTGGAATAATGCAGGGAAATGCCAAGACAAATTGGCTATTTATCCTATTAGTCGGAATAGTATATTTCGCAGTTTATTATCTGCTATTTAGCTTCCTAATAGTAAAACTTAATTTGATGACACCGGGTCGAGATGAAACCGAGGAAGTAAAACTATATACTAGAGCCGATGTAAATGCAAAAGATGGAGTCGATTCAAAAGATGGAAAAGTCGAGATTGACGAAAAATCATATATGATAGCTCAGGGCCTCGGCGGCCATAAAAATATAATAGATGCAGACAATTGTGCGACGAGATTGAGGTGCACAGTTGCCGATCCTAGTCTAGTAAGAGATGATATACTAAAATCTACTGGTGCTGCAGGAGTCATGAAAAGCGGCAATGGAGTTCAGGTAATATATGGCCCTCAAGTATCAGTAATAAAATCAAATCTCGACGAATACCTTGCAAATCCAGTCGACGATGAATTAGTCGAGAGTTCCGAGCCTATAAAATCGGATGATAAGGAAGAGAGAGATTTAAAGGCAAGTGACGAAAAATTAAAAGAGGAAATAATTTTATATGCACCTATTAAAGGTGAAGCCATAGAATTAAAAGATGTGCCCGATCCGGCCTTCGCTCAAGGAATCCTCGGAAAAGGAATGGCGATTAAACCGGAAATAGGAAAATTAGTATCACCTGTAAATGGCAGTGTTGCGATGCTATTCGATACAAAACATGCTATTGGAATTATGACTGATAAAGGAATGGAAATTCTAATTCATATAGGCATGGATACGGTTAATTTAAAAGGCAGAGGATTTAAAGCTTATGTAGAAAATGGAGATAAAATCAAAATAGGCGATCCACTGATCGACTTCGACTTAGAAATATTAAATAGCGAAGGTTATCATTCAATCACTCCTATAGTGATTACAAATAGCGATGAATTCCCCGATATAGATATCTTAAATCTCGGCGAAATCAATATTGGAGATGAGATTTTAAAGATAGGAAAATAATCTATCAAATTGAATTATATTTTAAAAGAACAAGCCTGATAATGATATTTTCAGGCTTGTTCTGATTTTTGCAATTATAATGATTAAAATTCAATTTCTCAATACAATTTATTTGACCTAAAGCATTAATATAAAAATAAAAGAAATAATGAATGAATTTAAATACATTCGAATAATGAATTATGAAAATAAAAATTAATCTGCATTTAAAATAATAACAGGATATTTCTCTTAAATAACGCTTAAAATCTATATATTATATTGTTTGTAAACTATATTTATGCTATAGTTAGATTATGATAATTAATCTCAAAGGAGGGATATTCATGAAGAAAAACAAAGAGATTTCAGTTTTAAATAGGCTCAAGCCTTTTATGGGAGATAAGAAAATATTATTTCCATTCTCTCTATTATTTGCTGTTATCTCATCAGTTGTCGGAATACTGCCTTTCATCTATATCAGACGGGTAATAGTCGAGGTTCTTAAAGGCGGAAATGCTATGGATTATGATATTATCTATAGCTCTGCGCTATACGCAGTTTTATTTGCAGCCTTGGCAATCTTTATTTATTTTGCGGCATTATTTTTATCTCATCTCGCAGCATTTAGAGTTGAAGTGGGGTTTCAAAAAGTCGCAATGGATAAAATATTTAAAATGCCCTTAGGTTTTTTCGATATGCATTCAAGCGGAAAGATAAGGAAAATCGTCAATGACGGTGCGGCCGTCACCCATTCATTTCTTGCTCATAATCTTCCGGACCTTGCCAGCGCCGTAGTCACACCTATAATAATATTGATCTTGATGTTTTATATAGATTGGAGACTAGCGACTGCATGCATGATTCCGCTGATTTTCGGCTTTATAATCATCGGGACATTGAGTAGTGTCGGCAAGACTTTTCAACAAAAATACTTTGATTCGCTCGAGGAAATGAGTTCGGAATCAGTAGAATATGTTAGAGCTATTCCGGTCGTAAAGACATTTGGGCAGAGTATAATGTCTTTTGAGAGATTTTATAATAGCATAATAACTTATAGGGATATGGTCGTAAAATACACGCTTTCATGGCATAAACCTTATAGCTTTTACCTCGCTATAATCCAAGGAGCGACATTCTTTTTAATTCCATTTGCGATTTTACTCATAGGTCGAGGGGCGGAAATCAACAAGGTATTGGCAGATTTTATATTCTATCTAATCATCTCCCCTACAGTAATCATATCGATGATGAGGATTATGTATTTAAATCAAAATAAGATGATTGCAAAACAAGCGATAGATAGGCTCGACGGTCTTCTTATGACAGAAGAGATGGATTATAAAGAAAATAAGATCGAATTTGAAAATTATGATATAGAATTTAAAGATGTTGTTTTTGAATACGAGAATGCCGGAAGAAATGCAGTTGACGGAGTAAGCTTTGAGGTTAAAACCGGAGAAACCGTCGCTTTAGTCGGAATGTCAGGAAGCGGTAAAACTACGATAGCCCGACTTGCTGCCAGATTTTGGGATGTAAAATCCGGAAAAGTAGAAATCGGTGGAGTCAATGTGAAAGAGATTCCAAAATCTCAATTGATGGATACCATATCATTTGTATTTCAAAATACAAAATTATTTAAGATGAGCATTAAAGATAATATAGTATTCGGAAAGACCGATTATACCGATGATGATCTCTCAAAAGCAGTAGAATTATCTCAAAGCCGAGAAATAATAGACCAATTGGAAGATGGTATCTCAACGATTATCGGATCAAAGGGAACATATTTATCCGGCGGAGAACAGCAAAGAATCGCATTGGCTCGTGCAGTACTAAAAGATGCCCCCATTGTTCTTTTAGACGAAGCTACAGCTTTTGCTGATCCTGAAAACGAATATCTAATACAAAATGCCCTAAAAGAACTTTGTAAGGGAAAGACGACTATCATGATTGCCCATAGGCTTACAAGCGTCGTCGATGCAGACAAGATATTGGTAATGGAAGATGGTAAGATTATCGAATCCGGTTCACATGAGGAATTGATTTCAAAAGACGGGCATTATAAAAATATGTGGGATAATTACCAAAAATCAGTCGATTGGAAGATAAAGAAAGGAGCCGAAAATGATTAAGTATTTTCAAAGGAGATATGCTCTTACAGAAGAAGGTTCTAAAACTCTGGTCAAGGGAATAATCACCCATTCCCTATTAAATATATCGATGGTTTTCCCAATATTTTTGGCGATGTACTTTATGCAAAATGTCCTAATAGAATCCGACCCCGGTCCGATAAAGAAATATATTTTTATCTCTATAGGTATTTTTATAATCATGTATATCTTTGCCTATTTAGACTATGGGATTAATTTTACTTCCATATATATAGAAAGTGCTAAGAGGAGGATATCATTAGCTGAAAAACTTAAATTACTTCCCCTCGCTTTCTTTGACAAAAAAGATATTTCTGATTTAAGTGCGACGATTATGGGAGATGCAACTGAAATGGAGCAGCTTTTCAGTCATGCAGTTCCAAATCTATATGCTGCCTTAGTAAATTTTATAATAATTTCCATTATGATGTTATTATTTAATTGGAAGATGGCAATATCTGCAATTTGGATAATCCCCGTAGCATTTTTAGTATTTAGAATTTCAAAAAAAATGCAATTGAGACTGTCACAAGATATTTATATGGATAGACGTGAAATATCCGACTTAGTACAACAAGGTCTCGACAATGTCCAAGAAATTTACTCATATAATAGACAGGGCAAATATCTTGAAGGATTAAATAATAGCCTAGATAATTACGAGAATACCCTCATTAAATCAGAAGGCGTTATCGCCACATTCGTAAATATCTCCCATGCCCTTCTAAAGCTGGGAATCCCGAGCGTAACACTCTATGGAGCAAAGCAGTTCATGTCCGGTGAAATAGACATACTGACATATATTGGCTTCATCATTGTTGCAGTTAGAGTTTACGATCCGATAATGGAATTAATAAATAATTTTGCCGCCTTAAATTTCCTCGATGTCAGAATCGACAGGATGAAAGAGATGGATGCACTCCCGATACAGGAAGGCTTAAAAGAATTCCATCCTGATGGATATGATATTGTATTTGACAATGTTTCTTTCTCATATAAAGAAGGAGTAGAGACACTTAAAAATATATCATTTTCAGCTAAGCAGGGAGAAGTAACGGCTTTGGTCGGCCCTTCAGGCGGAGGAAAGACAACAGTAACTAAATTAGCGGGTAGATTTTGGGATATAGATTCAGGAAAAATAACAGTTGGCGGAGTTGATATATCAAAAATCGACCCGGAAGAATTGCTGAAATCCTATGCTATAGTATTTCAGGAAGTCGCATTATTCAATTCTACTGTTATGGAAAATATAAGGCTTGGAAAAAGAGGAGCGACTGACGAAGAAGTACTTGAAGCTGCAAGAATTGCAAATTGTGATGAATTTGCGAGAAAGCTACCCAATGGATATGATACTCAAATAGGAGAAAATGGCGAAAAATTATCTGGCGGAGAAAGGCAGAGGATATCCATTGCAAGGGCAATTCTGAAAGATGCGCCAATTATACTAATGGATGAAGCGACAGCTTCAGTAGATGTTGAAAACGAATCAAAAATTCAAGAAGCCCTTAGCAATTTGATAAGAGAAAAGACAGTATTGATAATCGCTCATAGGATGAGGACGATTGCCGGAGTGGATCATATCGTAGTTCTCGATGACGGAGAGATAGTAGAAGAAGGTAATTCAGAAGAATTGAGAAATTCAAATGGAGTATTTAAATCAATGCTGGAAAGACAGGGACAATAAACAATGCCTCAAATTCAAAAGAATTTGAGGCATTAATTTATAATAGGATTTTCAAAAAATGATAATATCT
>JAUNVF010000063.1 GCA_030537815.1 Tissierellia bacterium
TTTCTTCTATTTCTATTCCAACTTTTTCTGATATATCTCCTGCTGTAATTACAGGACCTATTAAATCTAGTGGTGCTGATTCCCCCGACAATGTCTCAGCAACTCCCGGTTGACTCACTTTCACTTTTACTGTTTGCTTATCACTTAATATTGAAGTTGGATTATCGTAATCATCTGGAATTATAAATTTTAAATTACCATCTCTGTCCGGAATAGCTGTGATCTTATTTCCATCTCCATCGAGAATATCATTTCCATCCTTATCTGTAAGAGAATAAATCGTTCCTTCTAATGGCTTTGCCTCTTTTGGTAATTTAGATTCTATGACTATACTGTAGTCCTTATCTCTTTTTGTCTGTATTGGTGTTTCTGTAATGATTTCAGGTATTTTTTCCCACTGTGCATAGAGATTATTTGCCTGTTCTTCAAAGTATTCATCGATATATATCAATTCACTATCGTCAAATTTCTTTCCACTTCCATCTCTATTAGTAGTCCAACCTGCAAAAATATATCCATCTTTAGAAAAACCATCTTCTTCAAGCTCCATCAAAGAAGGAATTCTATAATCTGAATTTATTATTATATCTTTTTCATTCTTAATAGATTCTGGATCTACTCCGTTATTCGCGTGGAGAGTAATCTGAGTTTTCTTTTCTATATCCGACCATTGTGCAACAAATACTAAAGCTCCTAACGCCTCACCATCCGTTGCTGCTTTATCGTATGAAATATTATTCTTCGTAATTTCAAACTCAGAATTATAATAATGGGTATTTGTATCTACCTCTGTCCAATTACCTGTTTCATAATTTCTTAAATATATTTTCCAACCTATGAATTTCTTTCCTTCTGTATTCGTTCCAATTTTAGCTTTAGGTTCTTTTACAAAATTCAATCCATCTTTTTCTTCATATCCAAAAGGCGATCTCAAACGAAGTGGTGTGTCCATTGCATATTCAAATTTCGATAAATAGTATTTATCCTCAGACATATGATCTGCTTCTATATTCAAATGATTCTCCATCATATCAATATAATCCTCTTCAGAAATTGGTCTTTCACCTTGAGAATTGAAATTATCATAGTTGAAAGCATATAGAACTCTTGCTCTGCTATCCTCCCATTTTGGATATAGATGTATTTTTTGATCTACTTGTCTATCAAAATCATATTTGAATGGTGATCCCTTTCCATCCTCTGAAGGGGTGAAACTTGAATTATTACCATAAGTTTCCCAACCTTTAAAATCTTTATTCCTCTTCCCATGAGGAATTAAATATTCAAGTTTTGGATTAGATTCATCTAGTTTTTTATTATGCTCTATTCTTATCCTATTTATATTCTGTTCATCATTTACACCTGGCATTCCATAGGGATGTTGATGTACTATAATAGTATGATAAATAGGCTCCCATTTAGCATATGCAACAAGATTTCTATCCGGCATTTGTATTGACTCAGGAGTAAACGGAATCGCAAATCCTGGATCTTCATACCAACCGATAAAAACTTCGCCCTTGCTATTTTTTGTTACTGTATCTTTATTCTTAATCTCTCCATCTATATCAAATTCTGCCTTTTCAAAAGTTCCCATGTAATTCAAAATCTCGTTCTCTTTTGGATTAGCATCATAATCAGCTCCTCCAACAAGATATGCATTATAAGGGATATCTGTTATTACTTTATCCTCTATTGATTTGTCTCCAGTTTTAAATTCTAATTGATGTCTATTTCTTTTATAAAATATTGGGAAGGTATAATAGTTATTATTGCTATCTCCACTTTCCACTATTTCTTTTTTTATAGGTGGCGATGGCTTTACCACATTATTATAAACATCTATAAGTTTTTCATGAGCCTGTTTATAATTATTATTGCTTAACATTGTCCCATAATAATTTGATATTCCCATGATATGAGTATATCCTGCAGTATTTAAATAATCTTCGGTGCTCAAGCTAAATCTATGGCTTACCCCATTAAAATCTACTAAAGAAGGCTTAGATAATGGCAATAGTCTTGCTTCGATATCTGTAACCTCAGCCGTTGTATTTAACCAATTCAAACCATCATCAGAACTGTCAATAATATCCATGCCTTCAGTGTGAAGAGGCATAATTAGAAAGTGATCTGTTCCATAAGTCTGTTCTTGATTTAATGTAAAATGCCAAGAGTCTCCATCTCTATTTAAATAGATATTCTCTCCATCTTTTTCTATAATTGGTGGAGCTACTGTAAATATCTTTTTTAGATTTGGTAAATATAGTAACTTTCCTTTTGTTATATTATCTGATGGTGGATTTTCCGTGAAATTTTCCTGAATATATTTCCATCCACCATTTCCTGGATGCCAATTAGAACTTGCTCCATA
>JAUNVF010000064.1 GCA_030537815.1 Tissierellia bacterium
TAGGATCACAATGAGTTAAACAATTTATGCATCTTTTAGATGGAATTCTACCTGACTCCACTTCCTTTAAAAAAGGTGTGGATACTGCTCTTGCAGGCATTCCCACCGGGCTTTTTATAATTAAGATGGATTCCTTATTCTCTTTTTTCATTTTTTCTGAATTCTCTAATATTTTCCTTTTGATATCCATACTGAAACCTGACTCATTAGTCATTAAAAATGCAGTTCCTGCTTGTATTCCATCCGCATTATTCTTTAAAGCTTTCTTAAAAGATTTATGATCGGCAAAACCTCCTGCGGCAAATACATAAATCCTACTTCCCTTAATTTCTTGATATTTGTCCCTAACTTTTAAAATTTCTTTAAGTTCTTTCCAAAAATCGAAACTTTTATTTATATCTTTAAATCCAAGATGACCACCGGCATCCGGCCCTTCAAATATAGTAAAATCAGGTAGTCTTGAGTATTTCTTTTTCCAATTTCTTGAAATCAGTTCAAATGCTCTTGCACTTGAAATAATAGGAGCAATCGCCTTATCTTCTCCTACAAGTTTAGGAAGTTCTAAAGGAAGCCCCGCTCCTACAACTACTGCATCAATATCTGATTTTCCTGCAAATTCAATATATTTTTCAGACTTTGTAGCTGCTTGCATTATATTTACTGCTAATAAATTTTCTTTCCCACAAATATTTCTTGCTATCTTAACTTCTTTTTCAAAAGCTCTTAGATTAGCATTAAAAGAATTATTTTTAAAATCATCTTCTCTATATCCGGGATTTACAAAAGATATGGTCCCCATCGCACCTGTCTTTGACACATTTCCTGCTAAATTTCCCAGAGAAACGCCAATTCCCATGCCTCCTTGTATAATCGGTATTTTAAGTTCTTTTCCATTTATTTTAATAGACATGATTTTGCCTCATGGTACTCTTCCATAATTTTTTGTAGTAAATCTTTTACAGGGATAATTTTATCGAATTGTCCAATAGTAAGACCTGCCATTACCGAACCGTCCTTAATATCTCCATCTCTTACTGCTCTTTTAAGAGAACCCAAAGTATATTTTTCCAGCTCAAATAAATCGGCACCTTTCATCTCTTTATCTCTATATTCTTTTGTCATATTATTTTTTAATAGTCTTATCGGCATACTATTGGTTTCTCCTATTACCGTAATTTTTGAAGCGGAAGATTTTAAAATTACTTCTTTATAGTTTTTATGAATCGGACATTCCTCAGTAAATAAAAATGCTGTTCCCATTTGTACTCCTGTTGCTCCCAAAATTTCCGTAGCCAACATCTGTCTGCCACTTCCTATACCTCCTGCCGCTATTAAAGGTATATCTATACTATCAAAGCTTTGATGGATAAGAGTCATAGTAGTCATTCTTCCTATATGTCCTCCGGCTTCATTTCCTTCAGCTATTATTGCATCTGCACCTGTTCTTTCAAGTCTTTTTGCCATGATAGGTGCAGATATTAAGGGTATAACTTTTATATCCGATTCTCTAAATTTTTTCATAAAAGGAGCAGGACTTCCGGCGCCAATTGTTATAATAGGAACTTTTTCTTTTACAATTATTTCAACCATTTTTTCTACATATGGATTTAACATCATAATATTTACAGCAAATGGTTTATCTGTAAGATCTTTAGCAATTTCTATTTCTTTTTTTAATCTATCAGGCATCATTCCACCCGATGCAATAGTTCCTAAAGCTCCTGCATTAGATACAGTAGCCGCAAATTTCCCGTCTGAAATATTTGCCATAGCTCCCTGAAGTATCGGGTATTTTATTTTTAAAAAATTTTGTATATTCATCAAATCACCATTTCATAATTATTGAACCTACCGTAAGACCCGCTCCAAAAGCGGTAAGCAAAATAATTTCTCCTCTCTTAATTTTAGTTTTTGAAACAGAATTCACTAAAATCGGAATACTTGCAGCAGATGTATTTCCATATTCATTAAGATTTATATGAAATCTACTTATATCTATATTTGTTTTTTGAGAAATCTTTTTAATTATTCTAATATTAGCTTGATGACAAAAAACATGATCTATCTCTTTGTTTGATAAATTCGATTTAATTAATATTTCTTTAATCGACTCCGGAACCTTATCTACTGCGAATCTATATACATTCTTTCCTTGCATTGAAATCTTTTCTAAATTTCTCATAAATAAATCTTTATCATTTCCAAAAGTTTTAATATTTGTAATAAAAAGCTCATCTGTTTTTTCAACTAAAAATGCT
>JAUNVF010000045.1 GCA_030537815.1 Tissierellia bacterium
AAAGCCTAAATATTTTAATATTTCTGCAGATTTAGTATAGCATTCCTCTTTGCTAAGCCCTTTAATATTCACATATATTTCTTCAAAATGCTTTATAATTTTTCTCATAGGATTTAATGAAGATCTAGCATCCTGAAATACTAAACCGATTTCTGTACCGGATAATTTTTTTCTTTCATAATCATTGCTCAAATCATAATTAGATTCGCCAATTTGCATGAGTCCGCTAATTTTTGTGCTTTTTGGTAAAAGACCGGTCAAAGCTTTAGTAATTGTAGTCTTTCCGGATCCGCTTTCTCCGATTATTGCAAATATTTCTGAAGGTTCAATATAAAAGTCAATATTATCGATAATTTTGTGATATTTACCTGATTTTTGATAAGAAACACTCAAATCTTTAACTTTTATTTGTTTATTCATATCTCATACACCTCATAAGTCTCAAACTTATCTCGAAGACCTTCACCTATTAAATTTAGTGCAAGCACAGTTAGTAGTATGAATAAAGATGGCAAAATTATGAGATGTGGTGATTGAAAGAAATAAGGCTTACTGTCCGCTAATATAGATCCCCATTCTGGAGTAGGAGGTTTAGCACCTAATCCGAAAAAAGACAGAGCTGCAATTGACAGTATTAGATTCCCCAATTCGAAAGTTGCCAATGTAAAAGCAGGACTTAGAATTTTTGGTAAGATTTCTTTTTTTATTATGCGAAAATCAGAAGCACCTGTAACTCTTGCTGCCATTACACCAACAGATTCCTTAGATGAAAGAGTAATACTTCTGCTAAGTCTTGCAAAAGGAATCCATCTTACAGAAGTGATTGCAATTAAAAGATGAATAAAACTGGTTCCAAAAAGTGCTGTGATGATCATCGCAAGTATCATAAATGGAAAACCCATTAGAGCATCAATTATTCTTAGTAAGACAATATCCAATATAGAATCATTATAATATCCGCCAAGTATACCTAGTGTTACACCTATTGCTAGTGTAATAAACATAGTGGAAAATGATGCCAGTATCGTTGCACGACCTCCATACAATACTCTTGAAAACATATCTCTACCCATCTGATCAGTACCGAATACATGCTCGCTACAAGGAGAATTTAGACGATTCGAAGAATCAGTTTCTACAGGGTCATAGGAGGTGAATAGCTGTGCAAAAGTACTCATAGAAATTATTAGAGCTAATAATAATGCTCCTGCTATGATAATGTATTCAGCTTTCATTTTTAATTTCATTTGATTTAAACCTATTTGACTTTATTGTTGGATCAAATAACATATAAACTATATCTACCAAAACATTTATTATAATAACAAAACATACCATCAAAAAACCATAGCCTTGAATAACAGGATAATCATGTTTTAAGATGCTATCCATAGCATATTTTCTAATTCCCGGCCATGAAAATACATTCTCTATTACAACGGAACCACCGATTAAATTTGCAAAGGTGGTAGAACTTATAGCAATTACAGGAAGAATTATATTAAGCAAAACATTTGAAATAATTCTTTTCTTTTCTGCGCCTATACTTATTAAAAAACCGACATAAACTTTCCCAAGTTCTTCCAATATACTAGTTCTAACAACTCTAATAAGTCCCGGAGATGAAATTACACCGAGAGTGAAAGAGGGGAGCCATAGTCTGTCTATTGAAGTTGTTGTAGAAATATCATAAACTCCAAGCTTAACCGCAAATAAATATATTAATATAAGTCCGAGTGCAAAGCCGGGTACTGAAGCGATAAAAGCACAAAATAATCTTATAATATTATCTATAAACTTATTGTGATTTACAGCCGAAATTATGCCCAATGAAATACCGATTATTAATTGAAAAAAAATAGCCGGCAAAGTTAACAATAAAGTTGCGGGCAATTTAGACATTAGTTCATCTACAACCGGCTGTTTAGAATATATTGAATTTCCAAAATCAAGTTTTATGGCTTTTTTCATCCAAGCTATGTATTGATAAGGTAAAGGCTTATTAAAAAGCAACTCATCAACCAAAGCGTCATATCTTTTTTGATAATTTGTTTTTGCTATATCGGTTGCTTCAGGAGTCCCGAGAAAAATTTTCACGGGATCTCCAGGAGCAAGCCTTATTAAAACGAATAATATGATTGTAGAAAGTATTAATGTTATTATAAAAGATAATAATCGTTCTATAATCATTTTTCTATTCATTAATCTGTAAACTCCATATCTGCATTTATACCATTTTCAGTATTTCTGAAATGCTCTATAAATCCTTTTAATTTTGCATTAACCGCAGTAGTTTCAACTCTCGGACAGATATATATTCCAGGAGCATCCTCTGCAGCCTTTATACTTATAGCTTTGGCAATTTCCATAACCTCCTCTTCATTAGAAGCAGTTAAAAGCTCATCTAACATCGAAATAACTTCAGGAGAGTTATATCCGCCGTGATTACCTGTACCTTCCGGCATATATTGAGTTGCAAGCATACTATGCTCTTCACCATATGTTGACCAAGCTTCGATTGAAGCATCCCATTCATTATTTTCACGAGCAGTTTCTATCAAGCTGTAGTCTCCATAAATGACTTCGCAGTCTATACCTAATTTTGACCATTGAGATTGTATAGCTTCGCCCAATGCTTTGTCCTGACCCCAAGTTCTTAATTGAATTTTCAAAACTTCACCGTCTTTTTCTCTCATATTATTAGAATTAAGAGTATATCCGGCTTCATCTAATAGACTTGATGCTTTATCAAAATCATATTTCTCATAAACTGCATTTCTTATATCTTTATATTTCGGACTTGAACTTAGCCAATTTGTTGTAACAAAACTTTTTCCTTCAGTTCCGACCAAAATTAATTCTTCACGATCGAGCCCCCAAGCAAGAGCCTGTCTAACTTTTACATCGCTTAGATAAGGTTTATTTAAATTCAAGTATATTGTTTGAGTATTTGCTGCAGGAATTGAATATAATTTAACATTGTCCGCAGCTTCAAGTTGAGGAATACTCTCATTCGGTATTTGCATAGCTATATCAGCATGACCGCTTAGTACGGAAAGTGATCTAGTCTCTTGATCTGAAATTTCCTCATGAACTACATTTTTAATTTTAGGTTTTTTACCATAATAATCTTCATTTCTAACTAATACGATTTTCTCTTTTGGAGTAAACTCAACTATTTTGTACATTCCTGTCATGTCCATAGTTTCTAAACTATCATAAGCTAAATCAGGATTTAAAATACATAACTCATAATGAGCAAGTCTTAAAAGCACAGGGTCATTTGCCTTATCTGTCTTGACTTCAAATTTAAATTCTTCTACAGGATTAAATGTTAAGCCTTCAAGAGTTGAAGTAGCCTTAGTATTTTTCTCTCTGGATCTTTCAAGCGATCCTACTACTTTTTCAGCAGTAACTTCTTCACCACTCCAAAACTTAGCTTCCGGTCTTAGTTCAATCATCCATGTGTGATCATCCACCTGTTCTCCTGACTTTGCAAGAGATGGATAAATGCTACCATCTACATCAATTCTGAATAAAAGTTCACCGGCTCCGTTTTTAACATAATGATTACTTCCCGGATAGATGCAAGGATCATAAGTAGAATGAATCTCTCTTTCTACAAATACGATGGTATCAGAACCAGAATCTGATTTATCGTTTTCAGCATCCTCTTTTTCTTCTTTTTGTTCCTCTTTTTCTTCTACCTTTTCTTCCTGCTTCTTTTCTTCTGCTGAAGAATTTTCAGTAGCAGAATCTTCCGTCTTTTCGGAATTTTTGTTGCCTGCATCGGGACTTGAACATCCAGCTAGAATACTAAAAGTCAAAATCCCAACTAATAATAATGACAATAATTTCTTCATTACAACCTCCTAGTTTTTTAATAATAAAATATTGATATTGATATTGATTATCTACTTGATTATACTATAATAGATTATGAGCGTTAAGTTGGATTAATCGATAGGCATTATCATAAAAATTGATAGGAGGTATTAAAAATTAATATTGAATTTTTAAAGACATTTGTAACTCTATCAAACACGGGTAGCTTTACTAAAACCGCAAATGATGAATATATTTCTCAATCAACAGTAAGTAGTCGTATAAAAGAGATGGAGAATATATTGGATTGCAAATTGTTTTACAGAAAAAAATGGGAGAGTCATACTTACGGGGGCAGGAAAAGTATTTTTACCATATGCTGAAAGATTATTGTCTTTGGAGTCTGAAGCTGAAGATGTTTTAAATAGCTTTAAGTCAAGTTCTGAAAGACTTACGATTGCATCAGTGTATTCATTCTATGATAATTATTTATGTCCTAATTTTAAAAAAGTTATCGACCTTGAAAAACATACTGTTGATATTCGATTAGAATATTCCAGAGAAGTTATAAATTCGATGCTTGCAGGAAAACGCAGATTAGGTTTTACACATCACCCATGCAATTATACCGATCTTATTTCAGAACTTCTCTTTACCGAAAGACTGGTTTTAGTAAGTGGAAAATATAATGAAAGGCTTAGTGCTGGAATAAATGTATCCATGATTAGAGAACTTGACTTTATGCATAGTTCATTTTTGGATAGGCATATAGAGGAACTCATACTAGATAAAGTTCAATTCCCCTTAATAATAAATATAGGATCAAAGATTATTGATTTAATTAGAAATACATCATATATGACTCTCTTACCCGAAAGCTATGCAAAGCCCGAATTAGAAAAAGGTGAATTTTTCGAGATACCAATCAATGATTATGAATTTCCAAAATTGGAGTATTATTGCATAAGAAATAAGGATATAAAAAAATTGACTGAAACAGAAATTAAAATAATTGAATTCTTTAAAAAATAGAATTGATTATAGTCTCTATTTGCAATCAATTTGATTATATTTTTTATTCTTTATAAGAAGAGAGCACAAATAAAATTATTCAATATGATTATTTATAAATCTATTGAAAATAAAATATAATTTCTAAAATTTTTGAAACTGATCTTATATGCTTTAATTTGCTTCGTATACTTAATTATAAAAGATATTACTCGGTATAATTATCTTGATTTCTATTGTCAGAACTCAATAATTTTTATAATAATATAGTTGATAATAAAGATATAATATCTAAATTCAGAAAATCAAGTGAAATTCTACCTGATTTTTATTTTGATTAAGATTATTTTAAATCTGAAATTATTGATTTATATTGTTTAAAAATCATATCGATTAATTATATGAATTCATATTATACTGAACTTCGTTTATAAATAATATAAGCAGGTAGTCAAGCGATATTTAGAAAAAGTATTATATCCTATGATTCGTGTATTTCATATTATTTTATCCTCAAAGAATGATGATGTTTCAGCAGATGTTAAAAAGAAAAGACTGTAGAATATTCCTATAATAAATATAGTAATAAAACAAAAATCGAGATAACATAGTAGCTGATTTGATAGAGATACAAAGTTTAAAATTCTAAAATCAGGAGATATAAGATGATTTTAAATAGTATTGATGATATAGTTAATAGCAATTTTATTGAGGGAGAAGTCGCAATACATGATTCTTAAACCATAATGAAGATAAATAATATTTATCCATTGACAAAATACTAAAAAACTATAGATTAGAAATGTCGATAGTTGATGATTTTATTCTTATCATTAAGTATCCGAGGATTGCAAAGGAAACTGAAAATTGAAATATAAAAGAAATAATGGATTGGGCAGCGAAAGCTGCCTTTTTTGTAAATTTTTAGAAATTTTTAATTTGCTATTTAAGGATATTAAAAACTTTATGGCAAATTGAAAATATTCTAGTATATCTGAATAGAATAATCATTTTTTATATAAAATTTTACTATTATACAAGATTTAATATTTTAAAACTGAAATCTTCAAATAAAAAATAATTAAAGTAAATTATCTTGCTCTTAAATTAAAGTAATAATGATTGTACTAAATTATATTTACTATTTAGTTATGTAACTTTATAAATCTGTTTAAAAGAAATATAAATAATAGAAATATTTGATAAATTAATTTACAGTAGGGGAATTATTTATTAAGATATTTTAATATTTTATTTTTAAATATGACTTAAATAAGCTTTATTTTTATTTGGTTTTTTATTTATAAAAATTACATTTAGAGATGAAAAAATCATAATATTTACATCGCAATTAAAATAATTATCAAAGTATTTTTATTTAAATTTGAATTATATCAAACGATTAAAAAACTATTCGTAAAATAATAGTTATATTAGTTAGACATAATATAATCTGACTTGACTTTTGTATGAGCATAAGTTAACATTTATTTACAAATATAATAGTGGTCTCACTAAAACTTAGGAGGATAAAAATGTCAGAAGCGAAGCAGAAAAAGAAAATCGGTTTCCCAACCGCATTTACAGTTCTATTTATTGTTTTGGTATTAGCAGCTATTTTAACTTATTTAATCCCTGCAGGGAGCTATGAAAGACTGTCATATGATTCAGAATCAGGAATCTTTATAAAGACAGATCATAATGACGAAGAAACAGAGGTCCCTGCGACTCAAGAAGAATTAGATAAATTGGGTATTACAATTCCATTGGAAAATTTTGTCAATGGAGATATACTTAAACCCGTTGCTATACCTGGCAGTTATGAACAGCTTGAGCAGCAGCCCCAAGGGCTTATACCAGTTTTAAAAGGTCCAATTGCAGGTATTGGCGATACGATAGGCATTATAGTTTTTGTTTTAGTCTTAGGTGGGATTATAGGGCTTTTAAATGATACAGGAACATTTGATGCCGGAATTGCAGCATTATCGAGAAAGACAAAAGGTAAAGAGTTTTTACTGGTAATAATCATATCGACGATTATCGCTATCGGTGGCACAACATTTGGAATGGCAGAAGAAACTATTGCATTTTATCCTATATTGATGCCGATATTTATAGCCATGGGTTATGATGCCATGGTCACCATAGCCGCTATTTACATGGGATCTACGATAGGTACAATGTTTTCGACAACAAATGCTTTCTCTGTTGTAATAGCGTCAAATGCAGCGGGAATAAATTTTAAGTCGGGGCTTACAATAAGACTTATTTCATTGATTATCGCTCAAATAATTACATTATATTATATATATAGATATGCAAAAAAAGTAAAAGATAAGCCTGAGCTTTCTATAGTGGCTGATGATATGCCGAGAATAAAAGAGAGATTTCTCAAGGGTTATGATCCTGATAATGTAGTTGACTTTGACTGGAGAAAGATTTTAATGCTCGTTTTATTCATTGGTGCATTCCCTATAATGATTTGGGGAGTATCTTCGCAAAATTGGTGGTTTGATGAAATGTCGGCATTATTTTTGGCAGTAGGTATCATATGCATCGCCCTTTCAGGACTTGGAGAGAAAAAAGGAGTTGCGTCTTTCTTAAATGGAGCAGCAGATCTTGTAAGTGTAGCTCTTATAATTGGAGTAGCTAGGGGTATAAATCTTATAATGGACGACGGTATGATATCTGACACATTGTTGTACAATGCTTCAAATATAATTAAGAATATGAATGGCATATTATTCTCATCTGTACAGATGGTGCTATTCTCATTTTTAGGAATATTCATACCTTCATCATCAGGATTGGCAACTCTATCCATGCCTATAGTTGCACCACTTGCAGATACAGTTAATATAGGTAGAGATGTAGTAGTCTCGGCTTATAATTACGGTCAAGGCTGGATGTCATTTATAACGCCAACTGGTCTTGTACTTGCAACTCTTGAAATGGTAGATGTATCATATAATAAATGGCTTAAATTCATATTGCCATTGATGGCTATAATTGGATTATTTGCAATCGTAATGTTGGCTATTCAGACATTTATCTAGTAGTGGAGGTATTTATGGATAAAATGATGAAGAGATTTTTAAATTATATCAGTTACGACACTAAAAGCGATGACGATAATACCAACTGTCCCTCTAGCGAGGGTCAGTTGGTGCTGGGTAAATTGCTCGTTAAAGAATTAAAAGAATTAGGCATAGAAGATGCCCATCAAGATGATGATGGATATATTTACGGAAGCTTAAAAGGAAATACTGAAGATGTACCGACAATCGGTTTTATTTCACATATGGATACTGCTCCTGATTTAGATGGAAAATGTACTAATCCACAGATTATTGAATACAGTGGTGGAGACATTAAATTAAATGATGAGTATTCTCTAACTACAAAGGAATTTCCCTTTCTCAATGATTTGATTGGACAAAAGCTTATAACCACAGACGGAACGACACTTTTAGGAGCCGATGATAAAGCAGGTATATCCATTATCATGTCGGCTGTCGAATACCTTTTGGAACATCCTGAAATTAAACGTGGTGATATAAAAATTGGATTCACTCCCGATGAGGAGATTGGTAGAGGAGCAGATTTATTTGATGTTGATAAATTTGATGCTGATTTTGCATATACAATAGATGGTGGTCCATTAGGAGAATTGGAATTTGAAAATTTCAATGCTGCATCTGTTGACATAAAAATAAGAGGAAAAAATGTTCATCCAGGTTCAGCTAAAAATATAATGGTAAATTCTCTAAATATTGCCATAGAATTGGATCAAATGCTACCTGTTGAGCAAAAGCCAGAATTTACAGAGGGATATGAAGGTTTTTATCTTCTCGACGAAATAAAAGGCAATGTCGACTATACTGAAATGGCTTATATAATAAGAGATCATTCAATGGAAAAATTTAATCAAAAAAAGGAATTGATTCAAAAAGCTGTGGACTTTTTAAATATAAAATACGACGGCGCTATAAGCATGGAAATAGAGGACTCCTATTATAATATGAGAGAGAAAATAGAACCTCATATGGAAATAATTGAATTGGCAAAAAAATCTATGGAAGAATTAGATATAGAACCGGTAATCAAGCCGATAAGGGGAGGAACTGATGGAGCTAGACTATCATATATGGGACTTCCCACGCCAAATATTTTCACAGGTGGATATAATTTTCATGGCAGATTTGAATTCGTTTCTTATGATGCGATGGAGAAAGCCGTCAAGGTTTTAGTGAAGATAGTCGAAAATAATACCAAATAAAGGAGAATTCATGCAAGTAAAAATAGATTCTGATAGATATATGCATTATTTCGAGGAAATAAGTAAAATACCAAGATGCTCGGGAAATGAAAGAGAGATTTCTGACTATCTAAAGAAATTTGCAGAGGATAGAAATCTATATATTAACCAAGATGAGAATTTTAATATAGTCATCAGAAAAAAAGCCACCGAAGGATATGAAAAAGCTCCAGGTGTTATACTTCAAGGACATATGGACATGGTATGCGAAAAATCAGTCGATTCAGACCATGACTTTGATAAGGATCCTATAAAGCTACAAATAAAAGATGGGTATTTAAAAGCCGTTGGTACTACCCTTGGAGCAGATGATGGCATTGCTATTGCGATGGGACTAGCAATATTAGAAAGCGACGAGATGCAACATCCCGAACTGGAATTATTGGTGACAGTTTCAGAAGAAACCGATATGAGCGGAGCTTTAAATTTATCTAATAATATTTTAAGAGGAAAAAAGCTAATAAATATAGATTCTGAAGAAGAAGGAATTCTAACAGTCGGTTCTGCTGGAGGAGTTACTGTTAAAATCTATAAAGATATAGAGAGAGAAAAATGTAATTGGAAGGGATATTGTCTTGAATTTAAAGGACTATTGGGCGGCCATTCCGGAATGGAAATAAATAAAAAAAGAGGAAATATGCTCAAGATAATTGCATATTTTTTGAGAGAAGCTAGAAGTGAATTTAAATTTAAACTATCATCTTTTATATCAGGCAAATTAGATAATGCAATTCCAAATTTTGGAGAAATAAAAATTCAGGCAGATATAAAAGATCAATCTGTAATACAAAATGCAATTCAAAAAACAAAAGAAGAATACTCAGATATAGAGGGTGAGTTAGAAATAAATATTTCTCAGATAGATTTAAAAGAATCTTATACTGACGATTTAACAGATAAGATTATTGATTTGATATCTGAGATGCCGACAGGAGTAAATACATTTGTTAAGGGCAGTGATTCTGTAGAGAGTTCAAATAATCTGGCATTGATAAAAGAGATAGATGAAAAGATATATTTTGAAAACTCAATAAGGAGTTCAAATCTTCAAGTTCAAGAAAATCTAGTTTCAAAATGCGCAGAAATAATAGAGAGATTTGGATTTAGCTACGAACTCGACTCCGAATATCCCGGTTGGGAATACAATCAAGAATCCAGTTTAAGAGACCTAGCTCAAGATATATATAGAAAAATATATGACAAGGATTTTGAAACAGTCGTAGTACATGCCGGATTGGAATGTGGTGCCATAGCATCTAAATATCCTGAGATGGATATGATATCCATAGGACCGAATATAAGCGGTGCACATACGGTAGAAGAATCTATGGAATTGAAATCGGCAGAAAGAGTTTACGAATTTATAGTAAAATTGATTTCTGAGATTAAATACTCTTAGTTATGATTTATAGTCTTCTATAATAATAAATAGAGTGAATCGATTAATTTGCTGACTCACTCTATTTATTCATTGATATTGAAACATTATAATTTATTTATAAAATTTATAATTTAAACATATTTTTAGGACTTTAAACTACTATTCCTAATTATCTAAAAATCTATTGACAGTATCTGAATAGATCAATCAAATTTATTTAATTGTAGTAAATCAATAAAAACTAAAACCGTAGATAATTACATATTCGCTATTTTATATCAAACTATAGCAAAATATTAGCTTTTACAATCCTTCCCAGATTTTTTTAATCAAATTACTATAATTAGATTAGAAATTTGTCGCCTATAAGATTAAATATTATAATTCAATCCATTCTGAATTTATTTTAAGCCTTATAATTAGATACGATTATATCTACTTGATATCTTATAATCAAAATTCTCCATATAATTTTACAGATATTTATTTCTATGATTTATAATATCCATATCTTTCTCATTTATATCATTTATTTGAATTATATGAATCATAAATCTAAATTTAATATTCAATTCCGATTCTAGCAGGCACTCCAGCTGTATAATAATGCTTGATTTCTTTCATTTCTGTTACTAGGTCGGCCGCTTCTATAAGTTCTTTGGGTGCATATCGTCCAGTTATTATGAGCTCTACTTTTTCCGGCTTTTTATCAATCAATTCAAGTACTTCTTCTACTTCTATAAGTTCAAAGAAAATTGCGATATTTAATTCGTCCATTACTACCAAATCATATTCTTCTGACATGATTTTAGATTTAATCTCTTCGAAACCATTCTTTGCCATAGCGATATCTTCTTTAGTTGGATTATTCCTTATAAAACAATCTCTGCCAAATTGCTTTAGCTCAAATCCCGGTAAAAAATCTGGCGCTTTTAATTCGCTATAGTCCATCCCCTTTATAAATTGTCCAAAGAATACCCTTCTACCTGCACATACAGATCTGAGAGAAATTCCTAGTGCAGCTGTGGTTTTGCCTTTTCCGTTTCCGGTATAAATTTGAACATAAGCTTTATCCATGATATCCTCCTATTTTATCTGCTATAATCTCAAAAATTCGAGTATTTTTGTAAGCCGTGTTCTGTTATGATAATCATCTATCTACGCTTAAAGTTGCCAGTAAGCTTTAGCAATCTACCTTTAGGATCGCAGACGAGCAGCCTACTTTTTATGATCCGCTCTTGATCTTGCACCGGATGGGGTTTACATGGCCGCAAAGTCGCCATTGCGCCGGTAAGCTCTTACCTTACCTTTCCACCCTTACCTGTATACAGGCGGTATCTCTCTGTTGCACTGTCCTTAGGGTCGCCCCCACTGGGTATTATCCAGCATCCCGCTCTATGGTGCACGGACTTTCCTCGTTTACACGCGATTATCCAAAATACTCGAATTTTTCAAATTATAGCTATATTAATTCTAACATCTATTATCTCTTTTGAAAAGACGAGAGGCTATTAATATATATGCCTCTCATCTTTAATATGGTAAATTTCAATTGGTATTCTTGAATTTAGATGATAGTCCAGATAATCTTTTATTTTATACACTACCGGAAATTCAGAATTATAATGTCCTACATCAATCAATGTCAATCCTAAATTTAGTGCATATCTGTATTCATGGTATTTAATATCAGATGTTATTAAAGCGTCAATTCCCATTTGATGACATCTTTCAAGCAAGTAACTACCACCGCCACCGGCTACTGCGAGGCTGTTTATTTCTTTATCGGGATCCTGATATAGTATTGAAAAGTCTATCTCCAATGCCTCACTAACCTTTTTAGTCAAATCTTTAGCCTTGATGGTTTCGATTTTTCCAAATCTACCCATTCCTACTCCTTCTTGTTTCTGCTCTAATATATATGGAAGGTCGTATCCTAAAATTTCGGCAAATGCTGTATTCACACCGCCTTGAACATTGTCAAGATTTGTATGTGCGGCATATATGCTGATATCCGACTTTATCGCATCTCTGATTATAGACGGCATCAGTGATGAAAAGTCAAGATTTGGTATAGGTCTGAAAATCAGAGGATGATGATTGATAATCAAATTGTAATTCTTTTCTTTTGCAAAATCAACTACTTCTGATTCACAGTCCAGTGAAATTACTATACCTCTTATATCCGATTCTCTATCGCCAACTTGAAGCCCCGAACTATCCCACTCTTCTTGAAAGTACAGCGGAGCCCATTTTTCAAGCATTTCGATTATATATTTAAGCTTCATAATAATTCAGTGCCTCCTTTATAATTTCTATTTCATTTCTTATTTCACGACTTCTCCCCTCGGCTTTTATATCGATATTATCGATTTTAGACTCGAGAGAATAATATCTCCTAAGTTCTGACTCCAGATATTCTCTGGTAGCCAAATCTTTGTTCTCTAGAAGAATCTTTCCATATTTATAAAAAGATTCTTTGTCATATTTCTCAATTCCATGAATTGCACGGATTATATTATAATATCTTCCCTCTTCAACTATGGTCTTTTCTTCTTCAATGCTAAATCCGTTTTCATGTAAATAAACCCTCAGCTCATCAACCTTTGTATTAGGTTGAAAGATGAAGGTTTTAATATTTTTCAGTATATTAGAAGATGAGTCGAGTATCTTTATAATCAATCTGGATCCCATCCCTGCAATTACGGCTAGATCGGGATATGGATTTTCGAGACCTTTGAGACCATCAGTAACTCTAATCTCTAATCTGTCTGTATTTTGGTCCCCGATTTTTTCAAATAATTTTTCCAGAGATTTACTGCTGATATCAGTAGCGTAAATCTTTTTTATACTATTTTTTTCCAATAGCATAAGTGGTAATAACCCATGATCCGTACCGATATCAGCTATGATCTCTTCATCTTTTATTAAACTTAAAATACATTTCAATCTCTCGCTGTTTTTTAGAGATATCATTCTATGAAATCCTTGAGCTTTTGACTTCTGCTTGGATGTTTTAACTTTCTAAGAGCTTTGGCTTCAATCTGCCTAATTCTCTCTCTTGTTACTGAAAACTCCTTGCCAACTTCCTCTAATGTCCTCGGGGTTCCATCGATAAAACCAAATCTAAGCTCTAGGACCTTCTTTTCACGATCGGTTAGAGTCTTTAATATCTCAGATAATTCCTCTTTGAGCATAGTATTATATGCCGCTTCATCAGGAGCTACAGCAGTCTCGTCTTCTATGAAGTCACCGAGATGACTGTCTTCTTCCTCGCCTATAGGAGTTTCAAGAGAAACAGGTTCCTGAGCAATTTTTCTAACTTCTCTGACTCTCGATGCATCGATACCCATTTCTTCAGCAATTTCTTCATTTGTAGGATCTCTACCGAGTTCCTGAATTAATTGCCTTTGAACTCTAACTAATTTATTTATAGTTTCCACCATATGAACTGGTATACGAATTGTTCTAGCTTGGTCTGCAATTGCTCTAGTTATAGCTTGTCTTATCCACCAAGTGGCATAGGTACTAAATTTAAAACCTCTGGTATAGTCAAATTTATCAACGGCTTTCATCAGTCCCATATTGCCTTCCTGTATGAGGTCTAAAAATTGCATTCCTCTGCCGACATATCTCTTTGCTATTGATACAACTAGTCTTAGATTTGTTTCCGCCAATCTCTTTTTAGCTCTCATGTCGCCAGCTTCCATCTTCATTGCCAATTCGACTTCTTCTTCTCCGGTAAGCAGTGGGATTTTTCCTATTTCTTTCAAATACATCTTAACTGGATCATCGACATTTAGAGCAGTTATATTTGTCACCTCTGTTAAGAGATCTTCTTTTTCTGATTCTTTGACGATTTTTTCCTCGTCTTCATCATCGTCTTCGTCATCTTCGATATCTAAATCATCATCGTCTATCACTTCTTTTTCGATTTCTATCTGATCTTCCTCTGTGATCTCTACGCCTAAAGTTAGTAATTTCTGCTTTATTTCCTCGAGATCATCCTCATTTAAATCGACAATATATTCCTGCGAGTCAAATTGCGTCGTGGTTACAAGACCATTATTTTCATTTCCAATTTTTACAAGATCTTCAATTATCTGATTTTTTATATCATCGTAGTTCTCAAGACTTGAAATATCTGTAAGATTTGTATTATCTGTCAATCATATCCCCCCTAATGGGAAAGCTTCCCGGTTTTCAGTTCAACTTCTATATCCTTCAATCTATTTAACATCGCTTGTAGTTTTTCAGTATTTTCTTCATTCATATCTTCAGAGCTAAGGCTCATCAGCATTCCTATATCTCTTTTTAATTTCATCTTCGAGTAATTTAACATTTCAGTATCTAATCTATTAACCAATTCAATCAATACTTTTGAATTGCTTTTAAAGGCTACTGCTTTTGATTTCATCAATTGGGTGATCACTTTTTTCTCAATTTCAGTAAAATCGGGATCTACAATCATCTTCTCTAAGTCAATTGAATTGCATCCATTATCGTATTCTCTATTGATATATTCTTTTATTCCAGTCAGCTCATAATAGTCGAGCATATCCAAATAATGTTTTAACTCGGAATAATACTCGAGATTAGTGACAGAGTAAAGTATACATTCAAATAATAATCTTGGCAAGTTTATTCTCTTTTTATCTGACTTAGTTCTATAGTCTGTTGTATTTCTCATCGATATGGATCTATAATTATCTACATCTCTCCTCAATGACTCAGGTCTGATATTTAATCTTTCCGATATCTTTCCAATATATTCATCTCTGATGACTTCGCTCTTAAATTGATTTAAGTATTCGCTGAGTTTTTTTATCAATTCCTCGATTTGCGAAGGATCTGATCTGTCATATTGCCCAATTATCAGAGATATCTGAAAGTCTATATAGCCTAAAGAATTGTTTAGCTTCTTTTCAAATGATTCCTTTCCGTATTCTTTTATATAATCATCGGGATCCATTCCCTTTTCCAAAAGAACTACCGAAGGCGATACCCCTATCTCCCTGAATACTTCTACAGCGCCATTGGCGGCCTTAATTCCTGCATTATCAGAGTCATAGCAAATATACACACTGTCACCATATCTCTTTATCAGCTTAGCTTGATTTTGTGTCATTGCCGTGCCCAAAGTGGCTACAGCATAATTCACACCTCTTTGATGCAATCCAATTACATCCATATAGCCTTCAACCAATAAAATCTTCTCTCTAAAATTTGAGCTATGGACTTTATTTAAAGCATATAGATTATTACCCTTATGATATATCGGACTCTCCGGAGAATTGATATACTTGGCTGGATCATCATCTAATGCGCGGCCTCCGAAGCCAATTATCCTCTTCTTGATATCAATAATCGGAAATATCAATCTATTCCTAAATCTATCATAATAATTTCCATTTTTTGATATCCCAACGAGTCCAAGTGTAATTAAATCTTCAGGATCAACTCCTTTTCTCATCATATGAGTATAAAGCATATCCCATGAATCGGGAGCATATCCGAGAATAAAATTATTTATCGACTTATCGTCGATTTTTCTACTCCTCAGATAATTTCTAGGCATTGACGAAGTCAGCAATTTCTCATAAAAGAATTGCAATGCCATTTTATTTATCCTATAGTACTTATCCGTTTCTATTTTCTTTCTTCTATTGTACAATGTGTTCTCAATAGTTATACCCAATTTATCGGCAAGATACTCTAGAGCTTCTTTAAAATCCATATTATCTCTTTTCATTATAAAAGTGATGACATCCCCCGATTCTCCACAACCAAAGCATTTAAAGAATTGGTTTTCTTCGGATACTACAAAAGATGGTGTCTTCTCTTTGTGAAAAGGACATAAGCCCTTGTAATTCCTGCCGGCTCTTTTAAGTTCAACAAATTCACCAATGATATTTACAATATTTGCAGTTTCTTTTATTCTTTTAACAATATCATCTTGCAAATAAACCGACCTCTTTCCATATTTCTAATTAAGTTAAACTTCCCATGATTTAGGCATAAAAATCTCATTGAAAACATTTAACACATATTTATCAGTCATTCCTGCGATATAATCAGATACTATAGCATCGTCATCATAATTTAAATCTCCATCATAGTCAAGATACATTTTTAAATGATTATATGGCAATCTCTTCAAATCTTTCTTATAGTATTTATATATTTCTTCGATAATATACTTTGCTTTTTT
>JAUNVF010000002.1 GCA_030537815.1 Tissierellia bacterium
AACTGAGAAAAAGTTGACTTTATTTTCCTCATAGAAGGTTATAATCTTCACTATCTAAAGTTATAAGAGAAAACTCATACTGTAAATATATACTAAGATACACTGATTCTCCCATCAATACTTGGAATAAAGATTTTACTTTAAGAGTTGCTTATAAAGCTAAATGATTTATTTAAAAATTCAAAATGGTCAACTTTTATCAATAAGCGATTAGAAATAAAGAAAAGATTGCCGAGTGATGAGGGGGATATTCTGTTCTATTGAAGATAATGAACTTAATTAATTTAAACTACTTTTAAATATAGTGTTTGGTCAAGATAACTTTATTAACTTAGTACCGGTAAAAACTAAGAATATTGGAGAGGCAAGTAGCGATGGACAAGATAAAAATCTAAAAAGAATTTAGAGTATCTTTTGATTTATTCAAATAATATTAAATTTTTATCTGAATTTATATGGCCTACAAACTAACTTAAATTCAAGATTTATTAGACTTCTATAAGGAAAATGATATAATTTTGAAATATACATCTGTCATGGTAAATCTAGGGGGAAAGAATATAGTTTCTACATTTGATGGTACAAGATATGAAATAAAGATATAAGAGAATAGCACCAGTTTTCTTAGTGTAAACATGATATCTAGAACAGAAAATATTTTGACCGAATACAAATGATTACTATGTCACAGATTTCAATTAGAACGAGTTTTGATTATAGAAGAAAATTTTGATATGAATTCCTCGTATAGCATTGAATATGTACCAATTAATGGAAGAAATAAAGATAAACTATATGAACATTTTTAAAGGAGATATATGAAAAATAAAAAGAAATTTGAACTATTTAAAAGGTATTTACCGTATTTTAAAAAATATAGAGGGATACTGTTATTCGATTTATTCTGTGCGACATTAACTACAGTAAATCAGATGGTACTGCCAGTAATATTAAGATATCTGACAAATATCGGCATAAACGATATAGAATCGCTAAGCATGAAAATTATTGCGCAAATTTCACTGCTCTATCTGACATTAAAAATTATAGACGTCGTCGCAAATTATTATATGGCCAATATTGGACATGTCATGGGAGCATATATCGAAACTGATATGCGCCATGATGCATTTTTGCATCTGCAAAAACTTTCGGACTCATTCTATAATCAGACTAAAGTCGGAGAAATTATGTCGCGTATCACAACCGATCTATTCGATGTAACAGAATTTTCTCATCACTGTCCAGAAGAATACTGGATAGCATTTGTGAAGATGTTGGTCTCATTTTTGATATTGATAAGAATAAATGTACCTCTGACTTTGATAATTTTTGCATTAATTCCAATAATGCTGATTGCCTCTAGCCGATACAATCGTAAAGTCAAAAGTACATTTAGAATGCAAAGAAATCATATCGGTCATCTAAATTCTAATATAGAAGATTCACTGCTAGGTGTAAAAGTAGTCAAAAGCTTTGCTGCCGAAGATTATGAATTTGAAAAATTTAATTCAGGAAATCAAGAGTTCTTAGATATAAAGAAGCATACTTATAGGAATTTGGCGCTTTTCCATACTGTAACCCGATCATTTGACGGGATAATGTATGTTGCAGTGATTTTCTTTGGCGGAATATTTATGCTAAAAGGCTCAATAATGCCCGGTGACTTAATTGCATATGTCATGTTTGTCACAACTCTTTTGACGACAGTTAGAAGGATTGTAGAATTTACTGAAACATTCCATAGAGGTATGACGGGGATAGAAAGATTTTTCGAACTCATGGATACAGATATAGAAATTTTTGACAACGACGATGCAGTTGAACTAAAGAATGTCAGAGGCGAAATAGATATTAAAAATGTCAGCTTTAGATATAATGAAGAGGATGATTTCGTATTGAAAAATGTTTCGCTCGAAGTTAAGCCAGGAGAAAATATTGCAATAGTTGGGCCATCAGGTGGTGGAAAGACCACGATTACGAATTTAATTCCTAGATTTTATGACGTAGATTATGGTTCAATATCAATAGATGGAGTAAATGTTAAAGATATTAAGCTGAAAAATTTGCGTTCAAATATTGGAATCGTACAACAAGATGTATATCTATTTTCAGGAACTGTATTTGAAAATATAGCACTTGGAGATCCCGATGCAACTATCGAGGAAGTTATGTATGCAGCGAAGCTTTCAGGAGCTGATGAGTTTATAGAAAAACTGCCAGCGGGATATGACACCTATGTAGGTGAAAGAGGCCTTAGGCTTTCGGGAGGACAGAAACAAAGAATTTCTATCGCTAGAGTATTTTTGAAAAATCCACCAATATTGATACTAGACGAAGCGACTTCTGCACTCGACAATAAGAGTGAGAAATTGGTTCAAGAATCACTAGTTGAACTTGCAAAAGGTAGAACGGTAATCACAATTGCACATAGACTTTCAACAATAATCGGCGCAGACAGAATTATCGTGCTAACTGATGAAGGCATTCAAGAGAGTGGCAATCACAGAGAATTGATGGCTAAAAATGGAATATACGCTAATCTTTACAATCAAGGATTTACAGAATTTTAATTTATCGGAGCTGTTGCAAAATGACTAATAATCATTTAGTAACAGCTTTTTTATACATATTGAAAATACTAGCTCCTATATAATCATTAATATGAGCAATATTACTTAATAATTCTATTTTGGGCTTTGTAAGCAGGCAATATAAATTCAAAAATTATTTGTCTTATGCTGCTTTTTCATATCATTTTGGTGATTTTTCTTATCAGCTTCTTAAATAGTGTAGCCTATCTATTAATCATTTCGATTAAATTGCTCACAAGCCGATCTTTAAAATCATTCTCGATATTTCTGTTTTTAAATTCATACAGATTTGTAAATCTTTTCAAATTGAGTGTATTTCAACTCAGATATATTATTGTTGACCAAAAATATATTTTTAAATTATTTATGAATTAAAAACATAAATCAATATTATAAGAGGAAGATGGCGAAGAGAAATTATTTGATGACTTAGATAAATTCGGATTTATTAGTTCCTAATTTATCTAAGATGGATTTCACATATGAGAAATTTAAATAGAATAACCGGAGACATGTATTTATACACTAGATAATTTTTCTTATCTTTTAAAAAATAGTTTTAATTTACTTTGTTAATTTAAGCTCAGGTTGTACACTTCGCATATTATTAGTAATAGATAATTCTTATAATTTATTTATTTCAATATCTTAGAGTTCTCTCCAATAAACTAAAAGGTGAAACTATAAGAACTATGTAATGAAGTCGAACAACAAATTGAAAAGAAAGAAGAGATGAAGAGGAATAATATAAATTTTTTGCTCAAGCAGTTGATAGATTAAGATCTTAGTTATGACATCTGCTGCTGGTCTCAGTTCGAGTGTCGTTATCAACCTAATTGAAGTTTATGGTGGTGAAAATTCGGGTGCAAAATCTCAAGAGATTAAACATTTTATACCCAAATAAAGAGGGCAAATCAAGCAAGAGAATTGATTTATAATGAAACGAAAAGGCTATATTTCAAAACGGCAAGATAGATGATATAATTTAGATAGTTTTCGAAAATAAAAGAAAGAGATTAGCAAGACTATAAAAAATGACTACATATCAATGAAAAACTTAGAACAGATATGTAGGAAGTTGAAACTGATGCCTAATGAAGTCATTTAGTTGAGAGAGGATAAGGATGTTAAATATAAGTATATTCAAGGTGGATATTTGTCGATAACATGAGATTTATGCTTGTAGAAGATGACATCGTTCTATCTGAATTGATAAAATGTACTTGTTACCTGAAGGATGGAAAGTCGACATTTCATATACAAAGAAAGAGGCATTAAGAGTTTTGGAAAGACATTAATATTATACATACTATAAGCAAGTATTTAAGTGCAAGGAAAGTAGGGGAGTAAGATGTCTTTAATATTAAAAAATGTGAAAAAAGTTTACCAGCAAGGAGAAATAGAAGTTAAAGCATTAAAAGGTATTAACTTAAATGTAAATACGGGTGAATTTATATCGGTTATAGGAGATAGTGGTTCAGGAAAAACAACACTTCTAAATATAATTGGAGGAATAGATCATCAAACATCGGGAGATGTTATATTGGACACGCTAGAATTAAAAAATCTAAATGAAGAAAAATTGACAGAGTATCGCCGAAAAAATATTGGTTTTATATTCCAAAATTATAATTTAATTCCAATATTAAATGTAAGAGAAAATATAATTTTGCCATTAAATTTGGATGGTAAAGAGGTCGATGAAGAGTATTTAGATGAAATTTTAGAATTGCTAGAAATAGAAGAAAAAACATCTGCTTTTCCTAATCAATTATCTGGAGGACAACAACAAAGAGTCGCTATAGCAAGAGCACTTATTTGTAAGCCGAAGATAATTTTAGCGGATGAACCCACAGGCAATCTTGACCAAAGAAATAGCCAAAATATAATAGAATTATTTGTTCGTATGAATAAAAAATTTAATCAGACCATAATAATGATCACACATAATCTAGAATTAACAAGACATTGTGATAGAGTTATACGCATAATAGATGGTGAAATTGTAGAGGTTAATAAAAATGAAAGATAATATTTTAAAGACCTATGTTAGACGAGATCTAAAATTAAACAAAATAAAGGGTTTCACCATATTATTAACTATAATTTTGTCTTTTATATTTATAAATATAATGAGCCTGTATTCAGTCAGCGCAAAATTGATATTTCAAGATAAACTAGAAAATGGTCACCAAGCATCATTTGTTAAAATAAAGCCTGAAGAAATAGAAGGCATTAAATCAGAAGAAAGCATACGAAAGATTGGTATAGGATATATATTTCCTGAAGTTGGAGTAGAAGATATTAATCTAAGAATAGCGTATATGGATTCTGAATTACGAGATTTAGGAAATGTAAATCTCATCAAAGGCGATTATCCAAAGAAACAAGATGAAATAATAGTATCTGAAAATTATTTTAAATATGTAAATCAGAAAGCTGATATCGGAGATAAAATTGATATAGATTTGGGTACTGGATTAAGCACTTATAATTTAAGTGGAATTTTATATAGCGAAGCTGTAGGAGAGACGTATCCAATATTTGTTTCTAAGGAATATGTAGATAAATTTGGTCAAACTGATAACTATATATCGCAGATTAGCATGAAATCTCCAAATTTATATTCAGAAAATGAATTGAAAGAAAAAATAATCTTGCTAGCAAATAAGTATGGAATAGAAGATAAAAATGTACATTTTTTTGATATGTATTTTTATTATATGGGTTTTGTGAATGAGAATCAATACTATATGATTTTAGCACTAGGTTTAATACTGGGATTGATTTCCTTTCTTATTATCCATAATATTTTATATGTTTTTGCATTAGAAGATAGAAAAAATATTGCAATTCTAAGATTAATTGGAGCGAATAAAAAACAAGCTTTATATCTTATTAATACAAGGATAAGATATCTTGGAATAATTGGCATTTGTTTAGGAACTATTGGTACTTTTAGTTTATTTTTTATAAATGAAAAAGATAAACTCTTATTTTTGTTTAAACAAAAGCCAATATATATACTGATTATTTTAATACTAAGCAGTTTGTATATATTTTTTGTTCTTAAATTATCAGCTATTTCAGTTAAAAGAGATATAAATAGAATATCTGCAAAAGAACTGTTTACAAATAGTCAATCAACGAGCCATCTTGTCAAAAGAAAGAAAAACTACTTTATTACACCTAAATTTCTCGCATGGCTTAATGTGAAAAGAGATCCTAAAAAAACAACTTATATGATTTTATCATTAAGTATTGGTGGAATTTTACTGATTACATCGTATACATTTTTGCAGGCATTTAATCCCGAACTTTTAGCTAAAAAAAGTTATGTAAATCATGAAATTAGTATTATCTTAAAAGAGAATTCAGTTCTAGATAGCTCTAATGATAATCTAATGAATACTATTCAAAAAAAGAATCCTATAGATAAGGACTTAATTCATTCACTGAAAAAAGTTAATAATATTGAAAAAGTAGAAATTATACAAGGTATTAATGCTGAATTTATTAGTCCTAATGGAAGCTCGGACAATCTAAATATTGAAGGATATACGACGCAACAAGAAGAATGGATAAAAGATAATCTTCTAGAAGGTGATAGTTCATATCAGGTATTATATGCGAACAATGGTGTAATTGTTAATCAGCCAAAGGAAATACAAAAGTACTATGGTTGGGATGTAAAGATAGGAGATGAAGTTAAATTTAAATATCAAAAAAAAGAGTTTAAGGCTATTGTAATAGGAATAACAGATATTTTAACAGGAAATGGATATTTTTATGTTCCTGCTGAATCATTATATCAACTTGCAGATGAAAACAGCAATCTAAACTATGAATTGAGATTAAGTCTAAAAGATAAATCGTTAATATCACAAGAAAAAACAATAAGCGATGTCAAAAATTTAATAAACAAATATCCATTAAAGTTGGATACCTATTTAAATGCTGTTGATGAATATAAAGTTTCTTTAAAAACTAGCAAAAAACTTCTCTTATCTATTACTTTTATTATTTTAGTGATGGGAGTTGGAAATCTCATAAACACCTATCTTTCTAATATAGTCAGTAGAAGGAACGAGATGTCCTTATTTAACCTAATAGGAATGACCAAATCTCAACGCAGCAAAATGCTTATGACAGAAAATATGTATTATATGAAAAGAATTCTTTTAATTACTCTTATATTAGGAGCGATTAGTTCATATACTCTTTATATTTTTATAAGTAGAGATAAAATTATCGGAGGCATGAACTACAAATTTCCAATTATTGAATTTTTAGTATATGCTTTATTGATATATATTTTAGGTAATATTACTTTAAAAACTGCAGATAATATCTTTATAAAGCAGAGGTAGAAAAATTGAAAAAGTTAAAGCGATTAGAAATAAAAATCTAGTCGCTTTTTCATTGTCCAAATTTTGGGAGGTGGTAAAAAAGTGGAAGACAATAAAAACTTTAAGCAAGTTAAAAAGGAGATAGAAAAGTTAGATGCAGAAAAAGAACAGTACGAGGTGAAACTTGAGCAATTAAAAAATCAAGAGAAGAAAATTAGGCGTAAGATTAGCCAAGAAGAAAGAAAACGAAGACCGAAAAGGTTAATTGAAAGAGGGGCAATTTTAGAAAGTTTTATTGATGAAGCAAGTGAAAAAAGTAATGAAGAAATAAAAGCGATTTTGCAAACAGTATTTAATCGCCCATAAGAAAAATTAAAAAATAGAACTAAAGAAGTTCCCTTAGATTTTCTAAGGCGCAATTATACATCTTAAAGGGGTTTTCTTGCAACCTACGGTGTTTTACACTTGCAGTGAGTAAAGAAAAGGCAAAAGCCTTTTATTTATTTTCAAAGAGAATTGAATAGATAAACCATTCGCTTTGGGTCTGCCCCAGCCAATAATCTCCAACGAAAATTTATTTGAGTTGTAGAGATTATTAGGCGAGGGTATTTATCGTCAAGGGTAAAATGCACGAGCTATTGCTCGCCCTTGACAATAAAAATTTGTAATTAATGGTGATACTTATGCTGACACATTGCCTGTACACTTGAGGGTGAAACAACAAAACAAGTTTAAGTATGTCGGCTTTTTCATTTTATCAGGGTCTGCCCCTACCAATAACTCACCACGAGTTTACGAGTGGTTTGAGTTATTGGGTAAAGGGTATTTCAAAACGCTCATTCACTGTATAGAAAATTTTAAAAATTGTAATGACCGACTCCTAAAACAACAAAAGAAAATAGAGAGGAAGCGAGAAGATGGCAGAGACTTTTCATTATAATTTTACAATGGTAAGTCGACGAAAAGGAAAAATGCCGTGGCAAGCTCAGCATATTTCAATAAAAAAATCACCAATGAATTGAAAAAATCACCCAATATTTTTAAATTATTTATGAATTAAAAACATAAATCAATATTATAAGAGGAAGATGGCGAAGAGAAATTATTTGATGACTTAGATAAATTCGGATTTATTAGTTCCTAATTTATCTAAGATGGATTTCACATATGAGAAAGTAAAATAGAATAACCGGAGACATGTATTTCTAAATGTCTCCGGCATAGTGCAACTTTTGATTTTAACTTATGATGGTTTCTAGCATCTAATTTTAAATCTTAATATCCCAGTACTGGGCTTTTTCTCTTGCTTCAATGAATTTTTTGTATAATCCTTCTTCTTTTACAAGTTCTTCATGATTTCCTTTTTGCACCAATTGTCCATGATCTAGGACTATTATTTTGTCAGCATTTCGAACTGTGGACAGGCGATGGGCTATGGAAATTACTGTTTTATCTTTTGTAAGTTCATTGATGGCTTTTAAGATTTCTCCTTCATTTTCAGGATCTACACTGGATGTAGCTTCGTCTAATAAGATTATTGGTGCATCTTTTAATAAAGCTCTAGCGATAGATATCCTTTGTCTTTCCCCTCCAGATAATCGGCTTCCTTCTTCGCCGACATTTGTTTCATATTTTTCAGGAAATTCCATAATGAATTCATGGCATCTTGCTTTCTTAGCAGCTTCCATAACTTCTTCCATGGATGCATCCGGCTTTGCAATTCGGATATTATTGGCAATGCTGTCGTTGAAAAGATATACATCTTGAAATACTAATGAAAAATAGGATAATAGAGTTTTTACTTCGAAATCTCTTATATCATGTCCGCCCAATTTAATATTTCCTTTTTGAGGATCATAGAATCTTGCAATAAGATTTATTAATGTAGTTTTTCCTGATCCTGATGGGCCGACAATCGCTATTTTTTCCTTTTCCGGTATTTTTAAATTTATATTTTTTAAAATAGTACGCTCTTCATATGCAAAAGAGACATTGGAGAATTCAATATTGATCGGCATTTTGCGATTTTTCAATTCTCCATCTTTCATTTGTGGGAGATCTGCAATCTCTTTTAGATAGTCTATTTCATGTGGAGTTTTAGCTCCTAAGATAGTAATATTTTCCAGCTGTTTCATTCCTCCAAAGAGCATAAATCCTGCTCCGCAAAGAGTCAAAGCTTTTGAGATTTCCACTTGTCCCTTTGTGTATAGATAATAGGTTAAAAGCGTAACTCCTAAACTTCCGACATAGAGAAGTGTGTCATAGATTCTAAAACAGATAATTACTTTAGATTCCAGTTTTTTCTGGTTTTTCATAATCTCATAGCTGCTTTGATTTACTTTTTGATGGATTTCTTCTTTGACATCGGGATCTAAATCCGGAAAGGAGCGAAGAACGGGTATGCCCCTGATTCCGTCGATTAATGCATCGGAATAGGCGATATTTTTATCATGGAGTAAATATACTTCTTTTTTGGAGAAAGAATACATGATAAATAATGTAAGCCAGCTTAATATGACAATCAAAAGCGCAAAAAGTCCGATACGATAATGCATGTTAAGAAGTCCAAATAATAAGAAAAAGCATATAGCTATTCCTGAAAAAATATATTGATATGCTAGTCCGAGCATTTGCTCTACACTTTTTGCAATCATGGTCAAAGCATCGAGAATTTTTGATAAGTTTACTTGATTAAAATATCCCATGGGTGCTTTTTTTAGCTTTTCGCCGACATCTTCACGATAATCACGAAATATAGTGAAGAAGGTTCCAGACAGGGTTAAACATTCACCATATATGCAGATAAAATTCAATAAAAAGGAAAAAACGACTATTAAAAATAGAATTCCTATTTTTTTGCTATCGGTTTCTCCAATCCAGGAAAAGCCCAGATACATAGCGACGAATTGCATAAGTACTGATATATGTTGTAGAAATACAAATACTGCGCCTATTTTGAGTTTGTTTTTATAGGGTCCTGCAATTTGAAAAGCTTTTTTTATAATATCAAGCATTTTATTCCTCCCCTGAATATTTCATCCATAGATTTTGATATATTAAGGAATCTTTCATCAATTCTTGGTGGGTACCCTGATCTATGATTTTACCTTTATCCATCACTAGTATTTTATGAGCATTTTTAATGGTGTGAAGTCTATGGGCAATTACGATTAAGGTTTTGTTTTTAATTAATTTTGAAATGGCTTCTTGGATTAAGGATTCATTTTCTGGGTCTGTATAGGCAGTGGCTTCATCCAAGATAATAATCTTTGCATCTTTCAGCATTGCTCTTGCAATTGTTATCCTTTGTCTTTCTCCGCCAGACAGTCTGCCTCCGGCTTCTCCTACCAATGTATCATAGCCCTTTGGAAGTTCCATAATAAAATCATGACAGGATGCCAGTTTACAAGCATTTATAATTTCTTCTTTTGTAGCATTTGGTTTTGCTAATTGTAAATTTTTAAGTATGCTGGTATCAAATAGAAATTGATCTTGCGAAACATATGCCAGTTCTTCCATAAGTTCTGCAAATGAAAGTTTCTTATTTGGGACATTTTCAATTAGTATTTCCCCTTCGTCCTGATCCCAGAAACCGGCAATTAATTTAGCAACAGTGCTTTTTCCTGATCCTGAAGGTCCTACCAATGCAGTGATTTCATTGGGTTTAGCTTCAAAGGAAATGCCGTGAAGTACTTCCTGATTTTCTAAATATGAAAAATACACATCCCTTAATTTTACGCCTTTTGTAGGATCTAGTGGTGGATGTTCTCCCGCATTAGGTCTTTGTTGCGGTTTCATTTGGAGTAATTCACGTATCCCTCGATAAGAATTGGAACATAGTTGAAATAATTCCATGCTTTGAGCCAATAAAAAGGCTTGTGGAAGTATGGAGAGTGGCATTACTAAGGATAAAAGAAGTCCCCATATTTCAATTTGACCTTTAGAAAATAGATAAAAGGCAAGGGGAAGTGTTAAAATAAATGGACTCATAACCGCTGCCATAATGATGGACATACTGAGCCATGATGTTTTATACCATTCCATTGTAGTATCATGAGCGAAGTCCGCTGCTTCTTTATATTTTTTAAAATATTTGTCTTCATGTAAAAAAGCTTTAATTATCGGTATTCCTCTTACAAATTCTACTGTCTTTTCTGCTAAATAGCTATAAGCTCCATTATATACTCCCATTCTTGCTTGGTATCTCGGCATTATAATCAATGAACCCAGTATGAGTATTGGAAGGGGTGCAAATATTGATAAACCGATTCTCCAATCTACGGTAAATAAAATCAAGGTACAGAGTATGGGATGGAGAAGTTTTCCAGGAAGCTCCGGCATCATATGTGCAATCCAGTCTTCCAATTCGGATACTCTTTCATTTAAAAGAACTTTGATTTTTCCAACAGGTTGTTCTATTAAATAGCCGGGAGAAATCTCCTGAAGTTTCTTGAAAAGACGTTTTCTGAGTGCGTGAAGAATTTCAAAGGCTGTCATATGTGAAAGGTATGTAGAACAACCCGAGAGTATCAGATGACATAATAATGCAAAAGCGGTTATTATTGCGTATTTTTTTATATTTCCTTCTTCTCCTGAAATAGAGTATTTATAAATTGACTGTGCTACAAAAGCGCCGAAGAAGAATGTTGTAAATACAAAAATCTCCGCAATAATTGATAGAACAAGGGAGAGCAAGGCTCTTGTTTTGTATTCGGGAGCAATCTGAAGAAGTTCTGTTGTCAGCTGAATAGGATTTAATTTATATTCCGAATCCCCACCTACAATATTTTCTTCAATGATTTCTCTTAATCCTTCCGGATAATCAAAGCCGAAAGAGTCTAAATCTTTGCTGATTTTCTTTCGATCTAAGATTTTTTTCTGTTCTTTTTTTGCCATATGGATCACTTCCTTCGAATTGTATAAATATCAAGTATATTTTTCAGTATTTAATAAATAAATATTATCATCATTTTTATTGAGAGTCAATCTCAATTTTCGTTGATTTATGGATTTTAAACTTTAAGGAGATTTTATAAACTAAATAAAAAATGCAGAATAAATATTTATATTCTGCAATTTTTTTTTATGAACTTTTTTCTAGGACTAAATTTATAAGATTATAAAAGAATTTCGATAATGCTATTGTAGTTAAAAAAACATAATAATATCATATTATAAAAAATATGATGAATTAAAGCCCAATATCTATAAATGAGAAATTATATAAGAGAGAGATAAAATAAATATATTTAAATATTTTCTTATCCTTGATTTTGTAGAGTATTATGTTAAGTATAAATAATGCTAATGTAGCCATGAAATAATAATTTATCCTCAAACTTTTGAGATACAAATCAGATTCTTGAAACTTCCGATTTATTGGCAAGCTTGAAATCCTAAAAAATGGGATTTAAGCAAAGTCTTGCGCTTAAAAAATTCTCGATTTGTAAATTTTATTTTGATAATTCTATTTCGGTTCTGATTTTATTTCTATGGCTCACAAATTTAATTATTCCATATCCAATTGCTATTATATCGCAGATTAATTGGACAAACCAAATTCCATTTGCTCCGAAGATTGCAGGAATTATAAAAATCAATGGTGTAAATAAAAGTACATTTCTGCCAACTATGATTACTCCTGCCGTCTTTGCATCGCCGATTGATTGGAAATAGACTCCAAGCATAACCATTACTCCGTATAAGAAAAAAGTCGAGAAAAATATTCTCATTGGTATTATACCCTCGCTGACGAGTGATGGATCTTTTATAAAGAGAGAAATTATATTTTTAGTAAAAACTTGAATTGGGAGGAAGAATAAAATTGCCAAAAACAAAGAAGAGTAAATGAATTCTTTGCTCCCTTTAAGAAGTCTTTTATATTCTTTTGCACCGTAATTTGTTCCTACATATGGCTGAAAACCTTGAGACATCCCCCATAATGGTACAAATGCGAACATTTGGATCCTGAGAAATGCAGACATTAAGATCATAAAATTCTCTCCGCCGTATTGGCTTGAAACTCTATAAAAAAGCAATTGTTGAACCATTGCAAAAAGCTGCATAATCATAGCTGTTACGCCGACTGCGAGTATTGGCTTGGTCAGTTCTTTTGTAACAGTTGGCTTTGAAAGATGCAGTGGCCCTCTCGATTTGCTGAAAAATATTATTGTCAATACGACTTGAATAAATTGCGATATTAGAGTTGCATAAGCGACGCTCTTCACTCCTGCCAGTGGAAATGCGATAATAAATATGGGGTCGAGAATGATATTTATGATTGCGCCCGTTCCCATTATCATCATAGCCTTAACCATTCTTCCTTCTCCACGAATCAGCATATTGGAAGCTTGAGTATAGTTTACTAAAACAGAGCCAAGAAAAATCAATTTACAATATTCTATTGATTGAGAAAGAATCGAACCCTCGGCTCCACTCAGTCTTAGGATTTTTTCTGCTCCCAAATAGCCTATGACTGTCGTGATAATCGATACGGCTATTATATAGAAGCTTACTGTAGGGAGAACGGCATAACTTTTTTCTTTGTCTTTAGCACCTATCGCGCGGCTGAGAACTGATGCTCCGCCGATTCCAAATAGGGTCGCCATTCCATTATTTATCAAAGTTACGGGATATGCTATTCCTATGGCTGCCATGGCTTCTTTGCTTATCATTTGTCCGGCATAGACGCTATCCATAAAAGTATATAGAGCTATTACTATCATACCGATAATCCCGGGAATGCATAGATTTACTATTAAGCTTCCGGTCGATTTAGTCAAAAGCCATTCTCGCCTTTCGTCGTCTTTGTTTATCTTAATTTCATCTTCTCGATTGTATTTCATAATTTCCCCTTTTAATATAATAATTATTAATAATTTATTATATTATCGCTATAAATTCAACTCCAAAACCAAAGTCCAAGTTTTAAGAGAATGGGAAATAAATATAAAAAGATGCCAGTAAGGAATTTGTTTTACCGACATCTCATAAATAAAATTAATTTACTCACTTTAATTTTATTTCTTTTTAGATTTCTTTTTATTTTTTTTAATTATGACAAGTATTATTATGAGGACTAAAAATGCTAGAATAAAGATAAATAATTTAAAATTCTTTGTTGAAAATAATGATTCTTTAGATTTTTCAGGCTTATATTTATCTTTTCCAATGATCTCGTCTCTCATATTTTTTATCTCGAGATATCCTTCATCATTTGAGGAAATCTTTATTGTATCCAAATCTTCATCTAAATCCACTACAGCTATATCTTTTGAATTTTCTCCAATTTTCTCTGACTTAATTTCAGAATTACCAAGGCCGCCATCTCTGTTTAGAATTACCTCGTCATCGCTTATCCTTCCTTTGAGATGATTATAAGAATCAGAATAAAGGCTGACTTTCTCATCTGTATTTTGAACCGAGACCTCATTTCCAATGGAAATTAAGTCTTCGTATTCATCTATTTGACCTTCTTTTTGTATTTCAAAACTGCCGTCTGAATTCCAATCTATTCTATTTATATCATCATCTTCTATTTTCACAAAGCTGTATTTTGTGACTATTGTGGAGACCAAAGGCCTTTGAGATTTTATTATATAGTCGTCTTTTTCAAGTTCAACTTGTATTTTATCTTCCATTTCAAGCACGGGTTTGACTTTTAATCCAAAATTCTTTCCATTAATTCTCCCGTATTTGATAAATACTATATCTCCTTTTGAATTCTCAAAAGAGATTTCATTATCTCTGAAAGTTATAAAATAGACCTTATTATCGCCAATCCAATTTATATTTTTATAGCTATAATCCCTTTCAATATCTTTTTCGTCTTCCGAAGCTGCCTTAATATCGTCGGAAAATAAAGCGCCAAAATACGAGTCGAGGGTATTACTGACGAGGGATCTGAGTCTTGGATTATCTTCGTAAACTGTTTTATCGTCTGAAGAGACAAAAACTACATTTTCAAGATCATTTGTAATATAAATATAGCTCAGATCTAAATTATTTGGATCTTTTATCTTTAATTTCTTTGAAAACTTAAGCTCTCCAATCATCTTATCAGTTTCTTCAAGCCCAAAAGCCAAAATACTGTGGCTCAAATCGGAGTTATTTATATAATAGGAAAGCACCTGATAATTATTTCCGGCTTCAAATTCATCGATTAGCTCTGTCAATAATTCCTTATTGTTTTCATATTCTTTTGGTGCAAGTATCATATAAGAAGCTTGCAATGTATTTATTATATTTTTTGTATCTTCATCTTCTCTTGGATATGGAACAGAAGATAGGGAGGAGTAGCTTTTAAAATCGAATCCGTCCTTCATTAGTTTTGCCATTGAGGATATCCCATAGCAGCTACCGCTCCATTTGCTATTTTCATAATCTTCAATATAGCTCAAAAGATAGGGGCTGACTTTTGAAACTTCTTTTTTAAATTCGTATAATATTTCTTTATAGTCGACTAAGTCGTCTTGATTGAAAAAATCTTTTACCATATTTAAAAATTTAAAAAAGTCTTCATTTTTAATTTCCTTATCTTTATTAAAACTAAAGTCATATCTTCCTGATATGCTTTTAAGTGCTTTTTTATTTTCTTCTTGAATTCTTTTTTTGTCTGCTTTCCTTTCTTCCTCAATTTTCTTTTTCTCTTCTTCTTCTTTTTTTAGCTTTTCTTCCTCGATTTTCTTTTTTTCTTCTTCAATTTTTCGGTTTTCTTCAATTATTATCGCCTGTTTTTCATCATATTGCCTTTGGAGATTGTCTATATAATTATTTGCATAATTGTTGAATTCTTCTTTAGATATTTCTTCAGGATAAATTATTTCCAAGCTATTAAGTAGATTTTCGTAATCTTCTAAGGTATTCGGTTCTTTAGATGCATCGACTATAAAAGTTCCCGTAAGATGATTTGCTCCTTTATCAGAGCTATGATTGGGATTACTAGTATTAAGCAATTCTTCTGTATATCCCTTCTCCGGACCTGCATAATGATGAGCCGTAGCAAATCCTTTGTAATTTTGTCCGTAGCAATAATTTATCAGGGGAAAGCCATCTACATTTGAAATTTTAAATATATAATTTGAAATTCTATCATCATATGCTTCACCCTGAGTAAAGTATAGACTTCCATCATTTGCGCTTTTATAAAGATGAGAGTTTTGACTTCTTTCAGTTTGTGCTATCATACCAAGGTTCCCTGTTTCTCCATTACCCAAATAAGAGACCAATGCGACAATGGGTGGTAAATCCGCAGCACCTGGTGATTCGAGATGAAGTATAGGATAGTCAAAGTCAGGCGAGTCAACAAGGCTGTAACTTACGGGCCACATAGGCTCACTATCACTTATATATTTTGCGCTAGTATAGTCAGTGAGATACTCATGTCTATAGGGTCTTTCACTATTAAGTATTTGTCTATATACCTCTACCCAACTTTGATCTTCTAATGCTTTCGGCATTTGAATCTCATTTAATTCAGATGCAAATGAAATATTTGACAAAAGAATTAAAAAAATTAGTAAAACGATTACATATCTCTTATTCATTTGATTCCTCCTAATTTATTTTTAACTACAATTAATTAGAGATAATAAAAATGATATTAGAATGATTTTAACATATAAAATTATTTGTATCAAAAATTGAATAAACTACTTTCACAATAATTTTTAATTATCTCAAGTCTTATTGGCGATTATAATTCTATATTAGACTTGTCTCGATTTCTACTAATTAAGTTCAAAAAGAATGAGAAATCATATATAATTAAAATGAGATAAAATTAAGCGGAGATTAATCAGGAGGGATTATATGATAATTACGATTACTGCAAATCCGTCTATAGATATGTCTTATATACTCGATGAATTGAAAGAGGATGATATCAATAGGACTGACAAGGTTAACAAGACAGCAGGCGGAAAGGGATTAAATGTTTCGAAAGTATTGACGCTACTCGGTGCTGATGTCCTCGCCATGGGTTTTTTGGGAGGAAAGAACGGAGAATTCATTGAAGACGAATTAAAAGAAAGAGGGATAAAATCAAATTTCGTAAAGATTAAAGAGGCTTCAAGAAATTGCATTGCATTATTATATGATGACAATCAAACGGAAATCCTAGAGGCTGGACCAAATATAAGCGAAGATGAGCAAAAAGAAATATTTAAAAAACTGGAAGAAATCGAGATTCCGGAATTTGTTTGTATGTCCGGAGGGCTTGCAAGAGGCTTGGATAAGGGATTTTATGCGGATATTGTAGAAATAGTAAACAAAATGGGATCTAAAGCTGTTGTGGATACATCAGGTGATTCTCTCAAAGAAATATTTAAAAGAGATGAGCTACCGTATATGTTAAAGCCTAATCTAGAGGAACTTGAGGCGCTTCTCGGAAAGAGCATCGGAAAAGATACAAATAGAATGGTCGCTATATTAAAAGAGGGGAAACTTGCAGAACTTCCCAATATTTTGGTGAGCTTAGGTTCTGACGGAGCGATAGCGAGATTTGGAGATAAATTGTACAGGGCATATCTACCGAAAGTAAAAGTAGTCAGCCCTGTCGGAAGCGGCGACTCGACTGTTGCGGGTTTTGTATACGCATCTTCAAAGGGCAAGGACGATATTGATATACTTAAAACCGCCATGGCATGTGGAGTCTTAAATGCCATGCAGATGGAAACAGGATATATCGATATAAAAGACTTTGATGATATTTTCAATAAGATAGAAGTAGAAATTATTTAAGGATCCTGAGACTATCATAGGATTTCTTATGATGGTCTCTTTTTTAAAAATCGAATGGAAATTAAATTTTGTATTTTATCGATGATATTATAAAAATACTCATTAGACGGTGAAGATATATGTAAATTAAATAGTGAGTACGCTTTCTCAAAGATTTCAAATTTAATAAAAAGCGATGATAATCTGCTTGAATTTGAAATTCATCCTGAATTTGGAGAAGGAAAGATTTCGATGTATAGGATTATCGATGGCCTTTACTTGATGTTTAGCAATTGTATTTATAATATGGATACTAATGATGAGCAGTATAAGGCTTTTCAATCGAGAGGTTTTTGCTTTTATAAAATGATAGAGGGAAAGTCTTTTATAGAATTGCTTGATAATAATTTGAAAAAGAAGACTGCGATAATTTCAAAAGGAGACTTTGTAAATTATTCTAAACTCCAAAATGATATTATTATTTCAGCAAAACAGTATAGCAATAATATATTTGCGATTGGATTGATGGGATATTTTGACGATTTGATCAATTCACTTTCAGAAATAAATTTTGATATTGATTTATTTGTCGATTATATGAATTGATTAAAAATTTGGCAAAAACAAAAAATATAATTATAATTTCACATGATATTGAATTCATAAATATCTCTTGTGATAGAGTTATAGATCTCAGCGTATTAAATAAAATTTCTAAAAACCTATATGAAAAGACGACTGGTATTCAATAAATTTTGATAAATAAATAGCTTCAAAATGATTATTATTTATGGTTTTGGTTTAGATGAAAATGAAAGGGAATATCAGAATTAATTAGCATTGGCGAGAAAGTGAATGGAATAATAAGTCTCGATATGAGATAGAAAATTCATCAAAGATAGAAATTAAAAAGTCCCCTCATGGGGATTTTTTATATGAATGATGATTAGAACTGCTCTATAGTTTTATTTAAATAATTATTATTTAAAAATTAAGATTAAATATATATCTTTTTGATATTATTTTTTTATCTTGTCGACTAAGATAGACGAAACTAATAGTATAAATGCTATAAATGCGAAAGGCCTTCCGGTATTGGCTGGGCAGACTCCCTTTGGAAGATTGATAAAATTATATATTAAAATCAAAACAGAAATCGCAACAAATAATAGGCCTGCAAAAAAAAGATAACTTGATAATTTTTTTCTATCCAAATCCTCACCACCTTTTCAATAATTATATCATATTTTTAAATAAATATATGAGGATTTTTGCTCTTTAAGATTTGTTTATAAATTATGGAATCATATTAGAAAAATAAAATAGATTATGCCTTTTGTGGTTTATTATGGTATTCAGAAAATCTATTGATTATCTTAAATAAAAAAATCCTAATTTTTCATTAGAATTCTAAATTTATCTCATTATAAATCGACTTTGATTTATTTATTTGAATTTGTATGGGTATAAACTATAATATAATCGATACAGATCAATTTGATTTAATGGTCGGGGTGAAAGGATTTGAACCTTCGGCCTCATCGTCCCGAACGATGCGCGCTACCAAGCTGCGCCACACCCCGATACGATAATATTATAAGGCAGTTAATTTTAAAAATCAAGTGATTTAGTCTTATTTAATTAGGAGGACATATGTTAAGTGAAATAAGAATCAAAACAGAAGAAGCTATTAAAGAACTCGTTGAAATAGCCGAGATGAGAGAGAATGATATTTTCGTAATCGGAGCTAGCACGAGTGAGATTCAAGGGAGTAGAATCGGAAAAAATTCAAATATCGAAATTGGTGAGGCGGTAATCGAAACGGCATTGTCTGTCCTAAGGCCGATGGGCATCTATCTCGCCGTTCAGGGTTGTGAACATATTAATAGGGCATTAGTTATAGAGAGGGAAGCAGCTGAAAGATACGGGTTTGAAGAGGTAACTGTGAAACCTGCTTTACATGCCGGTGGAGCTTGTAGCCTTTCGGCTTATAAGATGGCAAATGATCCCGTGATGATAGAACATATAGTGGCAAAGGCCGGTTTAGATATAGGAGATACATCGATAGGAATGCATATAAAATTCGTTCAGATTCCGGTCAGACTAAAGGTCAAAGAAATAGGGCAGGCACATATATCTGCACTAAAGTCCAGACCAAAGCTAATTGGAGGTCCGAGGGCTGATTATCCTGAGATGAAAAATAAAAAAGATTCTTAAAAATTCATTTTGATTGATCAATCAGAATTAAAAACTGATGGCAAAAAGTTATCATGGTATTAAAAGGCTCCTTTGAGGAGTCTTTTAAATTTTCGATTTTGATTTTTAGCTTGCATATCTTTTGTTTTCTGATAATATAAAATTGGAAATTTAGCTGAATTAAAAAGGAGTACAGATGCTTAAAAATTTAAATGATAGACAATTGGAAGCTGTTACAAAGACTGAAGGTCCTATGCTCATTCTGGCAGGTGCTGGTAGTGGCAAGACCAAAGTTTTGACGACGAAGATAGCATATCTTATAGATGAGTTGGGAGTTGACAGTGGAAATATTCTCGCTATAACTTTTACAAATAAAGCTGCAAAAGAAATGAAAGACAGGGTTCAAATTTTATTGGACAGACCTGTCGATTCTATGTGGATAGGGACATTTCACTCTATTTGCGTAAGGATTTTAAGAAGAAATGCGGGAAAGATAGGATATGATAATAATTTTACTATATATGACAGGGCAGATCAGCTGACATTGCTAAAGGAAGTCTATAAAGAGATGGAATTGAGCGACAAGGTGATCAAGCCTTCAACTGCAATTTCCAAGATTTCAAAGGCAAAAAATGAAGCTGTAAAACCTGAGGAGTATACAGAGATATATGGAAATGACTTCTTGGAATTGAAGGTCGAGGAGATTTACAGCTTATATGAAGAAAAGAAAAAAGATAATAATTCATTTGATTTTGATGATTTGATTGTAAAGGCGATTGAGTTATTGAATAAAGATGAGGATACTTTAAAATACTATCAAAATAAATTCAGATATGTTTTTGTAGATGAGTATCAGGATACGAATAGAACACAATATGAATTAGTCAGGCTATTTTCTGGACAGCATGGAAATATATGCGTTGTCGGAGATGGAGACCAATCTATTTACGGCTGGAGAGGCGCCGATATAAATAATATTTTGGATTTTGAAAAAGATTTTAATGGTGCAGATCTCGTTTTGCTTGAGGAGAATTATAGATCTACATCTGAGATTTTAAATGCCGCTAATAAGGTTATAAAAAAGAATTCAAAGAGAAAAGATAAAAATCTTTGGACATCGAGAGAGGGCGGTAAAAAACCTATTTACAAAGAAGTCAGCTCTGAAGACGGGGAAGCCAGAGCCATTGTAGAATGGATTGACCATCTCGTATACAATGGCGAGAATTTATCGGAAATGGCGATTTTGTACAGGACGAATGCCCAGTCGAGGCAATTCGAGGAGGCATTGGTATATGCGCAAATTCCATATATGGTCGTCGGAGGATTGAGATTCTATGACAGAAAAGAGATCAAGGATATTTTGGCATATCTCAGGATTATAGTAAATCCCAAGGACGATATTTCTCTCAAGAGAATTATAAATGAGCCAAAGAGGGGGATTGGAGCTGCAAGTATTGAGAAATTAGAACAAGCAGCAGCTTCTGAATGGATTTCGATAATGGAATTTATAGAGAAAGAGCCAGATTTTTTAAGCGGTCGAGCGGGAAAAGGAGTCTTGGAGTTTAAAAATATAATCGATAAGTCGCAGGATTTCTTATCTGAGAACAGATTATCGGATGCCGTCAAGAAAATTATCGAAACTAGCGGGATGATCGATGAATTGAAGAGGGAAAATACGATTGAATCAAAGTCAAGGCTTGAAAATATCGAGAGCTTCATATCTGCGATAGGTAGTTATGAATCACAAAATCCGGGTGACGGTTTGGATGACTATTTGGCATCGGTATCTCTTATGTCGGATGTCGATAAAACTGACGAATCAAAGGGCGGAGTAAATTTGATGACTATTCATGCAGCGAAAGGGCTCGAGTACAAGACGATATTTCTAACCGGAGTTGAAGAGGGAATTTTCCCGAGCAAGTTCTCAATGGAAGAGGATAATGTTGAAGAGGAGAGGAGATTATTTTATGTGGCAATCACAAGGGCAAAAGATAATCTGTATCTGACTTCGACTACCCTTAGAAGGCATTTCGGATCTCTTATGCCTTCGATTAAGTCGAGATTTATAGATGAACTTGAGGACAGTATCGAATTTGAGGAGGAGATACTTAGAAATACTTATTCGGGATCTGATGTTAAAAAGCAATTTGACGGATTTAAGACGATAGATAGGGAAAAGGAGAGAAATTATTTAAAATACGATATCGAGGCGAGGAGAAAAAATCTTAAAAGGGTATCAAAAGATGATTTTAAGATGGGTGATAAGGTCAAACACAAAATCTTTGGAATAGGCACTATAATAAATGTTAAGGATGCAGATAATGGAAGTCTTGAACTGATGATTTCCTTTGAGAAAAAAGGATTGAAGAAATTAAGGTCGGATCTCGCTCCGATTGAGAGGTTATAAATATGAGTAGAATAGATGAATTAAAAAAGAGAATCAATGAACTGAATTATCATTATTATACACTTGACGAGCCTTTGGTTTCGGATGCTGAATACGATGCTCTCTATGATGAGCTGGTGAAACTTGAAGAAGAGCGGGGATATAAAGACCCCGACTCCCCGACGACGAGAGTTGGAGCTGAGATTTTATCGAAATTTGAAAAGCATGATCATATCGCTCCACTTATGAGCTTAGATAAGGCGCAGAGCATTCAGGAGATAGAAAATTGGATAATTAGGACAAATAAATTGATAGATGAATATAATTCTAATTCAGATGATAAGCTTCCCGAACCTGAATATGTCCTTGAATACAAATTTGATGGGCTGACGATAAATTTGACTTATGATGACGGGAATCTGGTGAATGCGGCTACGAGAGGCAATGGGATTACCGGAGAGGAAATACTGCTACAAGTTAAGACCATCAACTCGATTCCCCTTTCGATTGAGTTTAAAGGATTGATGGAGGTACAGGGGGAAGGCGTGATGCCGCTATCAAAACTAGAGGAGTACAATAAGACGGCCGATATAGCGTTGAAAAATGCTAGAAATGCTGCTGCAGGGGCTTTGAGAAATCTCGACCCCGCCGTTACTGCAAGCAGAAATCTCGATGCTTATTTTTACAGCATCGGTTATATAGATGAAAGTCAATTTGGAACTCAAGAGGAAATGCTCGAATTCTTGTCAGAAAATAGATTTAAAGTATCTTCTTTTAGACCTTTGATGAATAATATTGAAGAAATCAAAAATGAGATCGAAACAGTTGGAGAGACGAGGAAGAATCTTGATGTACTCACAGATGGCATAGTCATAAAGATCAATGATTTGAGGACTAGAGAGATATTGGGTCATACGAATAGAGCGCCGAGATGGGCGATCGCTTATAAATTCGAAGCTGAAGAGTTTACTACCATACTTGAAGAAGTAATTTGGAATGTCGGGAGGACTGGAAAGGTCACTCCATCGGCAATACTGGATCCAGTTGAGATAGGCGGTGCGACAATAAGGAGGGCTACTCTAAATAATTATGACGATATTGAGAGAAAACAGCTTAGGCTGGGCGCCAGGGTTTTAATAAGGAGATCTAATGATGTAATTCCTGAAATACTCGGAATCGTCCCAGATCCTGATGTCGAGACGACAGAGATAGAAAAACCTGATCACTGCCCATATTGTCATAGTGAATTAGTGCAAAATGGAGTTCATATATTTTGTCCCAATTCCATATCATGTAGGCCGCAGATGATTTCGAGATTGACTCATTTTGCATCCAGGGATGCAATGGATATCGAGGGATTGAGCGAGAAGACAGTATCAAAACTTCTCGCAGAGCTCGGCGTAAAATCATTGACAGATATTTACGAAGTTAAAAAAGAAGATTTATTAAAACTCGAGGGATTTAAGGATAAAAGAGCAGATAATTTACTTAATGCAATCGAAAACAGTAAAGATGTTAAACTCTCATCATTTATTTATGCTCTCGGGATTCCCAATGTCGGGATAAAAACAGCAATGGATCTTGTCGATAGATTTGAAACTCTAGAGAATATTAAAAATGCAAGCGAAGAAGAGCTGACAGAGGTTCCGGATATAGGGGATATAGTAGCTGCCAGTATTCATGAATTTTTTCACGATGAAGAGATAATCTCCGGCCTTGATGATCTGATAAATCATGGAATAAAATTTGAGGAAGTCGACAAGAAAGAAGATTCGGCGATAAAAGATAAGAGATTTGTAATTACTGGAAGTTTTGAAAATTACAAGAGAAAGGATTTAGAGGAGATACTCATATCTAAAGGTGCAAAGGTCAGTTCATCTGTGTCAAAAAATACCGATTATCTATTGGTAGGAAAGGATCCCGGAAGTAAATTGACTAAGGGAGAAAGCTTGGGAGTGAGCATAATACGAGAGAGTGAACTTGATGATTTTATCGAGAATATGGTAAACTAAGAAGATAGAGTTTGAGTCTACAGATGCTATTCGACTGATAAGGAGAGATTATATGATTACAAAAGAACAGCTTAAAAGTATTTACAAGGATGCTCATATAAGTTTGGATGAAAAAGAGCTTGACGAATTGACGGAAAAGTTTTCATCTTTGATAGAATTTAATGAGATATTATTGAAAGCCGACACGGATGGAGTGGAGCCGACAGAGATCAATACTGATAATGCCATGTATCTTAGGGAAGATAAAGCGAGAGATGGATTGGATAGAGAAGAAGCTCTTTCCTTTGCAAATGATAGAGAGTATGGATATTTCAGATTGCAAAGGGTGATAGATTAGGAGATGAATATGGATAGTATTAATAGAATTAGAGAAATTTATATATCGGGAGAAAAGAAGGTAGAAGAATATATCGAATCCCTAGTCCAAAAGATCGGAGAAGATGAATATAATGCATTTATTACGATTGATAGGGAAAAACTAATCGAAAGAGCCAGAGAACTCGATCAGAAATTAAGTGAAGGCAAAGAACTCGGAAGATTATTTGGAATTCCGGTAGCATTAAAAGATAATATCATGACAAAAGGAATGAGAACAACATGTGCATCTAAAATGCTTGAAAATTATTTGCCCAGCTATGATGCGCATATAGTAGAAAAATTGCTCGAAGAGGATGCGGTCATAATAGGTAAGACGAATTTAGATGAATTTGCAATGGGTGGAACATCGGAGACCTCTTATTTTGGAGCGACAAAAAACCCGATCGACAATTCATTGGCGCCGGGCGGTTCTTCATCCGGTTCTGCCTGTTCACAAAAGTTGGGCTATAGTATAATCTCGATTGGAACCGACACAGGAGGCTCTGTAAGACAGCCGGCTGCATATTGTTCGACAATAGGATATTTGCCGAGCTATGGAAATATCTCCAGATATGGAGTTGTATCGATGGCAAATTCTCTCGATCAAGTCGGGATATTTGCAAATAATATCGAGGATATTGTCGAGTCTGTAAATATAATTGGCGGTCATGATTTGATGGACCCGACTTCTACAAAAGTTGAAGATCTGAAATTTGAATTGAAGGAGAAATCCCTTAAAGGCTTAAAGATAGGATATATAAAAGATAGGAGCGACTATAATTTTTCCTCTGAAGTCGATGAGGATTATAGTAGAGCTGTAGAAATCTTTAAGGAGATGGGAGCAGAACTCATCGAGATAAATTTTAAAAATCAGAAATATCTTTCGCCGACATATAGCGTTATCAGCACTGCTGAGGCGAGTAGCAATCTATCGAGATTTGACGGTATCAGATACGGATATAGGACTGAAGAATACGATGGACTGGAAGATTTATACAATAAGACGAGAAGCGAGGGATTCGGCGAAGAAGTTCAAAGGCGAATAGCTATAGGAATGTATTATCTGGGTTCTGATTTTGCGAGATCAGTATATGAAAAAGCTTTAAAGGTCAGAACATTGATCAAGAGAGAAGTGGAAGAATTATTTAGGGATTTGGATATCATTCTTACTCCGTCTGCAACATGTCTCCCACCTAAACTCGGTGATGAAAAGGCCGGTACGGTCGAGGCATTTAATAGCGGTGATTTTCATGTAATCGCAAATTTGACAGGAAGATGTGCGATATCAATACCTATGAGAGAAGGCCTCGGAGGTTCAGTACAATTGATGGCGGATAGATACAAAGATGAAGAGCTACTGAATATAGCTGATTCATTTTACAGGGAGGTATATAGATGAGTGTTAAGACATTGATAGGACTCGAAATACATGTTGAGATGGCTACTGATACGAAGATGTTTTGCGGTTGTAAAAATGTATTCGGAGCAGCGCCAAATACTAATGTCTGTGAAATTTGCCTCGGACATCCCGGAACCTTGCCATTATTAAATGAACAAGCGCTGAAATACGCTGTAAAGGCAGGACTTGCTTTTAATTGCGAGATAAATAAAAATACCAAGATGGATAGAAAAAAATATTTTTATCCTGATCTCGTAAAGGGATTTCAAATATCTCAAGACGACAAGCCACTTTGCACAGAGGGATATATAGAGATAAATACTGGAGATTATAAAAAGAAGATAAGGATACAGAGGATTCATATAGAAGAAGATACGGGTAAATCTATTCATACCGATAGCGGACATACTCTTATGGATTACGATAGGAGCGGAGTCCCCTTGATGGAGATAGTAACTCATCCTGATATTGAGACAGGAGAAGAAGCGCAATTATTTTTAAGTACATTGAGGGAAACTTTAAAATATATCGGAGTTTCAGATGTAAAGATGGAAGAGGGATCTTTGAGATGCGATGTCAATATAAATTTGGTCGATGACGAAGCTGGAAAGAAAACGGGAATCGCAGAGATAAAGAATATGAACTCTTTTAAAGCTGTGGCAAAAGCTATAGAATTTGAACAGAAGAGACAAGCGGAACTTCTAAGTCAAGATATAGTTGAAAAGAAACAGACGAGAAGATGGAATTATCTCAATGGCGAAACTCAATTGATGAGATTAAAGGAAGTCGGAGCAGATTACAGATATAGTGCGGAAGCTGATTTGCCGCCGGTCGTAATCGATGATGAATATATTGCTTCGATTGGCGATACTCTGCCCGAGTTGCCACAGCAAAAGGTTAAGAGATTCGTTAATGAATACTCTATAAGCGAATATGATGCAGATATATTGTCGAGAAGTATGACGATTTCAAAATTCTTTGAAGAGGTCAGCAAGATAGTCGGAGATCCGAAAGCTGTCAGCAATTGGATAATATCCGATGTATTGAGATTATTAAATGAAAATGAGATGGAAGCTTCAGATATGAGCTTAAGTGCTGAAAATCTTGCGACCATAATCAGATATGTAATTGATAAAAAGATAAATACAAATACAGGCAAAAAGCTTTTAAGGGAAGTTTTTAATGAAGGTGGAGATGTAGAAAAGATAATTGAGGATAGAGGGCTCATTCAAATATCCGACTCATCTGCTCTTGAGAGCATTGTAGACGAGGTATTGAAAGCCAATGAGCAGTCCATAATCGACTACAGGGCCGGTAAAGACAGAGCTTTGGGCTATCTTGTAGGACAATGTATGAAAGCGAGTAGAGGCAAGGGGAATCCACAGATGTTTAATCAATTGCTTCTCGAGAAATTAAAAGGATAGAGATGAATTTCATTTTAAGCGTTTTAAATATTTTTATAATAAGGGCGATAGGTTCGATGGTGGTTTCTTTTAGGATAATCTATTCTCTACAGGGGAGAAAGCTCCTGTCATCTTGCTTCGGGTTTTTTGAAGCCTCGCTCTTTGCATTGATTATAGTTGAAACGATGCAAAAATTGGGAAATCCCATAGTGCTTTGCGCCTATGGCCTTGGCTTTGGTGCCGGATCGATGTTCGCAGTAATATTGGAACAGAAGATTGGTTTGGGAAATCTATCTGCGACTGTAATATTACAGGGGATGGATAATGACGATCTCATCGATGATATAAGGGATTGTGGATTGGGCGTTACTGTTCTTTGCGGCGAAGGTAGAAATGGACCTAGAGATGTGCTCATAGTTTCCCTGCACAGAAAAGATGCGATTAAATTTAGGCAGATGATACTCAATAGGAGAAAAGATGCATTTGTATCTATATATCCTGTCAATGCATCAAATGGATATATTAAAAGACTTAGATCTAAGGGAAATTAATTAGAGGAGTATTGATGGAAAATTATATAATATATTTCTTGATATTTTTCGCCAGAATATGCGATGTCAGTCTGACGACAGTGAGGACCATCTTCATGGTTCAGGGTAGAAAATTCATCGTCATGCTGATTGGTTTTTTTGAGGCCATAGTCTATGTAGTCGTATTGGGCAAGATCGTATCAGATCTCGACGATCCGATGAAGATTATTTTTTATGGACTTGGATTTGCGGCTGGAAATTATGTCGGACTAATAATAGAAGAAAAACTAGCATTGGGCGAATTGGCTGTAAATGTCGTTTTAAGAGATTCAGATAATGACGACTTGATAGCCGAGATAAGGGATAATGGATTCGGAGTAACTTTGATTGAGGGTCAGGGTAGAACGATGATGAGGGATTTTTTAGTCATAGTTATTAAGAGAAAGGATCTTAGAAGACTAAAGTCGATAATAGATTCTTATGATAAAAAAGCTTTCTTAATGACATCGACTGTCGACCCGATTAATGGTGGATATTTTAGAGGGGTAAAAAAGCTTGAAAAAACTAATAATATCAACGGGAAATAAAGATAAAGTAAATGAAATAAAATATATACTCAAAGATTTAAATATTGAAGTATTGTCGAAAAATGAGATAGGATTATCTGATTTGGATGTCGAGGAAGATGCCGATACTCTCGAGGGAAATGCCGAGAAAAAAGCGGATGCAATATACGAGAAATATAAGGCGGCGATAGTTGCAGATGACACTGGACTATATGTCGATTCTTTAGGCGGAATGCCCGGAGTTCACACTGCTCGTTATGCCGGCGACGATGCAGACTACGAGGACAATCGAAAAAAACTCTTGAGCGAAATGTCATCATTCAATGGTGAAAAAAGAAAAGCCAGATTTATAACGGCTATAGTATTGGTAGAAAGCTCCGGTAAAAAGCATATTGCAAAGGGAATTTGCGAGGGATATATATCGGAAGAGGAGAGGGGAAATCTGGGCTTTGGATATGATCCCATATTTATCCCAGAAGGGTATGATGAGACTTTTGCAGAATTAAGTCCCGATATTAAAAATAGGATCAGTCATAGGGCATTGGCTCTAAAGGAACTAAGATTTATCCTCGAGAAGATTGTCGGTGAAAAAGATGAAGATTGCTGTAATTAGCGATACCCATGGAGTTTATACGAGAGTTATCAGATATTTAAACGAATCGACCGATATAGATTATTTAATCCATTTGGGAGATCATGCTGATGATGCCGATTATATAATGGCTTTGACGAATATTGATGGTTTTGCTGTTCTAGGAAATAATGATTACTCTTCTGAGGGGATAGTGCCTGAAGAGAGAATCATAGAGATAGAGGGCAAGAGGATACTCGCCGTTCATGGTCATAGACAAGCGGTCGGTTTCGGCTTATCATGGATTAAAGATTTAGCTGAAGAAAGGGATGTCGATATAGTTTTATTTGGACATACTCATCAATACTTAGATGAAATATTTGAAGGAATAAGATTTATAAATCCCGGAAGCGCTTCATTACCTCGTGGAGAAGATAATAGGAAATGCATGATAGTCATGACGATTGACGATGATGTCGATATTGAAAGGATATTTTTATAAAATTAAATGACCCGTCTTGAGATAAACTCAAGCAGGGTCATTTTTTAAAATAATTTAAATAGGACCAATAAGCCTATTATAAAGAGATGTACCGGATAAAAATAATAACAAATCATTCTGAATGATTTTCCGGCATTTCCTTTCTTTCCATTGTACAGATATAGTATTAGGACCGAGATCAAAGAAATCAAAAGAAAATAAGGTTTGGGATCATAGTACATGATAAAAAGCCATATCGCAATTGTTCCAAGCATGAGATTTTTGTGGTCTTTTAGCAGATATAATACAATTATTAGCAATAAACCTCGGAAGGAATAATCGGAATAATAGCAAAATAAAAATGCTGTCACAAAAATATTTATAGCTCTTATAATATCATTGAATCCAGTTATACTTTCACCATTTCTTAAAAATTTGAAATAATCTAAATCGTCAATTATATATATTGCTGCGCCCAGAGTATAAAAGACATTCAGATAATTATGATATGTAAAATAAAAATTGTTTTGACTTCTTATATCGATAAATGTAAAAATAGTGGCTGCTATCAAGCCTATAGTCGTCTTTTTATTTACTGAATTAAAGAGCAGGAATACAATCGATAAGATTAAGAATTTATGGTCTATTTCTATATTAATTTTAAAGAAGTCGGATTTTGCCAGATAAGTATAGTAATTTCCCGCATAAAAAGCCAGATTATAAGGTATCTGCGATATAGCCATAAAATTTATAATCCTATTTCTATAATTTTCTCTTGAAGAGCTGTGTTGCCAACCATTTACTATATTGAATGCAAATAGAGGTAGGGCAATCCTGCCTATTGCACGTAGCCAAAATACTTTTTGTACGCTCAATTTCATTGATAAATCCCAAAACAAGCCTAGATGATCTATTAACATCGCAATCATGGCGATCAATTTAACTGTGAAAAAACTCAATATAATCCCTCCAATAAATATTATTAAAAATTATAAAATTCAATTCAATCTGATTATATATAGTATAATTATTTTAAATAGATAAATCAAAAAAATACAAAGATTTGAGGAGGGAATATGTTCGGAAATAAGGACAAAAAGAGATTTAAAGAAATCTATAAAGAATCTATTGGAATGTATAAAATAGTGGTCGACATGGAAACTGGGGTAAACTATATATTATGTACCAAGGGAGATGGCATCAGTTTAACCCCGCTGATAGATCAAAATGGAAATATTAAGATATTTGACGAATATGAGCTTAGAGAGCTGCAATAGTGATTTAGATTTAAATAATGGGTATTTAATTAGCGAGGAGGTTTTTAAATGAGATTAAAAGATAAAGTAGTCGTTTTAACCGGAGCCAGCTCCGGAATCGGTAAGGAAGTGACTTTATTATTTGCAAAAGAAGGTGCAAATATAGTAGCCGCAGCAAGAAGACTTGAAAAATTAAATGACCTCGTAGAAATAGATAAGAGAAAGGAATACGCAGGTGAAATATATCCCGTCGAAACCGATGTAACAAAAGATGAGGATATAGAACAATTGATCGATATGACTATTGAAAAATACGGTAGAATCGATGTACTGATCAATAATGCAGGCGTATTGGACAATTATCAATCTGTCGAGCATGTAGATGACGATACTTGGTATAATATATTTGATGTCAATGTCCACGGCTTAATGAAGCTTACGAGGAAGGCAATCCCCTTTATGAGAAAGAACAAATCGGGTGTAATAATAAATACGGCTTCTGTCGGCGGACTTCATGGAATGAGAGGTGGATTGGGATATGTTGCAACAAAACATGCTGTCGTAGGCATGAGCAAGAATATTGCATATATGTATGCAAATGAAGGCATAAGATGCAATGTCGTCGCACCGGGAAATATAGCGACAGATATATCTAAAAAGATAAAAGAACCGGATATGGAAACATTGGATAAATTGATGGCGGGATATAAATTATTCCCTGTGGCAGGAGATCCAAAAGATTTGGCTAAAACATATCTATACCTAGCATCCGATGATTCAACTTTCGTGAATGGAGCGGTCATAGTTGTAGATGGAGGTTGGACGGCGTATTAGATTTGATTAAGCTTTTGATTGAAAATTTCCAATCAGGAGCTTTTTTATTTAAATTAAGTGGAGTAAAACTCCAAAAATATATTGACTTTTGGAGCGAGCATGATATAATTATTTTCAAGGAGGAAATATGAAATATATAAATATAATTCAGTCCTTTTACCCGTCATTATCTAAGTCGGAAAAAAAAGTAGCTGATCTCGTCCTAGGTAAAAAAGATGAAATGATTTATATGACTTTGCAAGAAGTTTCTAGAGAGGCGATGGTAGGGGAAGCGACCATTTTACGCTTTTGTAGAAAAATAGGCTATGATGGATTTCAAAGTTTAAAGCTGTCCATTGCAGAGGAAAAAGATTTCATCAGAGAAAAGGAGCCGAATTGCTTTATTGGAAAAGTTACTCAGAATCTCCATAACACGATCGATAATACGAGGGATACGATTAATTTGGACGATATTGAAAAAACATCAAATCTAATCAATTTGGCCAGTAGAGTTTTTATCTACGGAATTGGTTCAAGTGGCAATGTTGCCTTAGATATGCAGTCGAGACTTTTGAGATTTGGCAAGACAGTATATCCCGTCACAGACTCTCATTATCAATTGATGAATAGTTCGATAATGAATGAAGAGGATCTTGTAATAGCATTTTCTTTAACGGGATATACTGAAGAAATAATCGACTCTATAAGTCTTGCGAAAAAAAATAAAGCCAAAATCATAGCTATAACAAATCATATTCTATCGCCTTTGGCAAATCTTGCAGACATAGTTTTGATTACAGCCGGTAAGGAATCTCCAATCGACGGTGGAAGTATATCGGCTATGATATCTCAATTGTATATTGCCGATTTGATATGCACATCTTATGCCACAGATAATAGGGAGAGAGCTAAAGAAATGAGAATTAAAACCTCTCAATCGATTATAGGTAAGACCAAGGAGAAAAATAGATAAGGAGGAATAGAATGTTTAAAAAATTTCAACAGCTGGGAAAGGCATTTATGCTTCCGATTGCCATACTTCCCGCAGCAGGTCTTTTACTTGGAATAGGTGGTGCATTATCTAATCCAAATACAGTAAACGCATATCCGGTTCTCGGTAATTTCGTATTGCAGTCGATATTTAAGATAATGAGCGGCGCAGGAGAAGTTGTATTCGCCAATATACCTTTGATATTTGCAATAGGATTGGCTCTGGGTTTGGCAGATAAGGATAAGGGAACGGCGGCATTGGCAGGTGGAGTTGCTTTTCTTGTTTTCAATGCTAGTATAAAAGCTATGATAGGTATTTTTTCACCTGAAGGAACAATAATAGACACTGGAGTTGTCGGATCAATTGTAATCGGATCTGTCGTCGCTTATTTACACAATCATTATAGATCCATACAATTACCTCAATTTTTAGGTTTTTTTGGAGGATCTAGATTTATCCCAATAGTATCTTCATTTTCAGCAATATTTATAGGAGCTATATTCTTTCTCATATGGCCACCTATTCAAAATGGTCTTATCAAAGTAGGTACGGGAATTGCGGCGATGGGAAGCATCGGGACATTTTTATACGGATTTTTGTTGAGACTGACTGGGGCTGTCGGCCTTCATCATGTGATATACCCTATGTTCTGGTATACTCCGCTCGGAGGATCGGAAGTAGTAGCCGGTAAACTTGTTGAAGGTGCACAAAATATATTCTTTGCACAATTGGCTGATCCAACGCATCAAGGCTTGTTCACATATGGAACAAGATTTTTTGCAGGTAGATTTGCGACCATGATGTTTGGACTTCCAGCAGCTTGCTTTGCAATGTATAAGACTGTACCTAAAGAGAATAGAAGTAAGGTCATAGGATTATATTTTTCAGCTGCTTTGACATCATTTTTGACAGGTATAACTGAGCCGATAGAATTTATGTTTTTATTTGTAGCGCCATGGTTATATGTAGTTCATTCATTCTTTGACGGATTGTCATTTTTATTGGCTGATTTCTTAAAAGTCAGGATAGGAAATACATTTTCAGGCGGGTTGATAGACTTTACTCTATTTGGAATACTGCAGGGAAATGATAAAACTCATTGGATATATGTTTTAATCTTAGGAGCTATTTGGGCTGTTTTATATTATATTTCATTTACCATATTGATAAAAAAATTCGATGTTCAAATTCCTGGTAGGATATTGGATGAGGGTGGATCGGTTCAGGTCGAGACAAAATCTTCGATAGCTGAGGAAGCAAAGGCTATTTTAGAGGCTCTGGGCGGAAAAGAAAATCTTGAAAATGTCGATGCATGTATAACAAGGCTAAGAGTTTCAGTAAAAGATCCTGCTAAAGTTGATAAGGAGAGATTAAAAGCGATGGGAGCGACAGCCGTACTCGAAGTTCAGGGAGGGGTACAAGCTGTATATGGAGCTAAGGCGGATTTATATAAAACCGCTATAAATAATATAATAGGTGAGGATGAATAATGGATAGAATAGATGCGATTAAAGATTCATTGTTGGTATCCTGTCAGGCTCTTGAAGATGAGCCGCTACATTCTTCTTTTATCATGGGCAGAATGGCAAAGGCTGCTTTGGAAGGTGGAGCGAAGGGAATTCGTGCAAATGGAATCGAAGATATAAAGGAGATCAAGAAAAATGTAGATCTTCCGATAATAGGTATAATCAAAAAGGTCTATGATGAAAATCCGGTATATATAACTCCGACTTCAAAAGAGGTCGATGAATTGGTAGAATGTGGCTGCGATATAATAGCTGTCGATGCGACCGATAGGATGAGACCGGATGGGAAAAAACTCGAAGAATTCTTTTCTGAAATAAAGGAAAAATATCCTAAACAGTTATTTATGGCGGATACATCAACAGTAGAAGAGGCGGTAATGGCGGATAGATTGGGTTTTGACTTTATCGGTACGACATTGGTCGGATATACAGAGAATAGCAAAGAAGACAAAATAGAAGCAGATGATTTTAAAATATTGAGAGAAATCATAGAAAAAGTTGAGAGTCCCGTTATAGCTGAGGGAAATATCAATACTCCAGAAAAAGCTAAGAGAGTGCTGGAGCTTGGAGCTTATACAGTCGTGGTCGGTGGGGCGATCACAAGGCCACAGCTTATTACTAAATCTTTTGTAAATAAAATAAATGAGGTGAAATGATGTTTGATTTTTTTAAGAAAAAGAAGGGCGAGGAATTCGTCGCCTTTGCAGACGGAAAAGTGATTTTACTTGAAAATGTAAATGACGAAGTTTTCGCTAAGAAAATGATGGGAGAAGGTATAGCGATTGAGCCGACAGACGGAAATGTATACTCTCCTCTATCGGGAAAGGTCAAGAATGCATTTCCGACAGGGCATGCTTATATTTTAGAAGATTTAAATGGAGTTGAGTATTTAATTCACTGCGGCCTCGATACGGTTGAGCTGAAGGGCGAGGGATTTGAAGGCTATGTAAAAGAAGGAGACTCTGTGAAACAGGGGGACAAGATTTGCAAGATGAATCTTGATTTAATTAATGAAAAAGGCAAGGATACTGTTATAATAGCAGTTTCTGAAGAATTATTTAAAGATAAAAAATTCCAAAAGAATCAGGATGAAAAAGTCTCAAAAGGAGATATCCTGTAAATGAAAAGCCCTTATCGATGAGATAGGGGCTTTAATATAATTATTTTTTGTATTCTACATTTATATTTCCAAATGTGACATTATTTTTTATGAATAATCGATGCTTAGGATTATTTGCAGGTTTATTTGGTATCGATGTATCTCCAAATATAGTATTTCCAGACATATATATTATCCAATCGTCAGGGACTCTTAATTTAAGTGAGGAAAAGAAAATATTTGCATCCAGCCTTATATCTGACATATGTGGTTCTACTCTCGATAGGTCAATCCATGTATCGGAAAAAATCGAGCTGATCTTTCCGCCTATAAAATGATCTGATTTGTATATTTTTTTATTTGTGCTGAAAATATAATTATCATTTAATTTATCTTCTTGCTTTATCTTGAAACCCTTGAGCTTATCAGAATTAACATTGGTATAAATTATATTGTCGACAAATATCTTTGTCTTCTTTTTTTCACGACTGCCCCCAGGCGCATCTCCTGCAAACCAATTCTCATCTTTGCTTTCATTTTTATCTTTTTTGGGATCTTCGAAATCTTTCGGATTTTCCTTTGTATCTTCGAAAGTCCATTTAGTTTCATTAGTTATATCAGACCATTTCGCATCTAATTCATCGGGATCGGTATCAAATTCAAATTTATACGCCTTTTCACTCTCGATTGATTCATCGCTATTCGTCTTGCCTGATGAGTTTTTTGAAAACACCATGGCTACTCCCAATAACATCATTAAAACTCCCCATGAGAAAAATGCGGTCGATCTCAATCCGTAAATAATACCTAATGAAGCTAGAAAGATTCCTATGGGAATCATGGCGATATTTATTCTTTTATCGCCTTGTCGATTTTTTAGTCTTATAAATCCGATTACAGATACTATTATCGGCCATAGTGAAAATAATTTTTTGAGAATATATATGTCGTAAATTTGAGTTATGGCTACAAAAGCTCCCGCCACTAGGATTAATATGCCGATTATACTAGTAAACATTTAATACCTCCAATTATTATAAAAGACTTCTTGACCCTATTATACATTAAATAATGCCTACATGGTACAAGTTTACAAATTTGTAATAATCATGGCTAAGGGCATTTATGGTATAATAATTAAGAGTGATAAAAGGAGAATTATAAAAGTAGGTGAGAATGTGAAATTAAGCGAGAAGCAATTAGAGAATATAGCTTTGGGAATGATTGATTGGATAAGGCAAAATATGAATAAAATCGGAGCTAAAAAGGCTGTGATAGGTATATCGGGTGGCAAGGACAGCACTGTTACTGCGGCATTATCCGCTAAGGCCATAGGCTGTGAAAATGTTTATGGTCTGATATTGCCGGCGAAGGAGCAAGAGGATTTATCTGATGCGATCGAAATTTGTAATTCTTTAAAAATTAATTACAATATCATAAATATTGGAGATATGGTCGAGAATCTAAAAAGCAGTATAATCGGAACGGGAATTTCTGTTTCAAGGCAAACTGAAATAAATATACCTCCGAGAATCAGAATGACAGCTCTCTACGCATATGCTCAATCGCTCAGCGATGCTCTCGTTGTAAATACTTCAAATTTATCTGAAGACTGGATAGGTTATGCGACTGTTTACGGTGACACTGCCGGAGCTTTTTCTCCTATGGCGACCTTGACATCGGATGAGGTTATACAGGTTGGAAGATATCTCGGAGTCGCTGATAGATTTCTTGAAAAACCACCGGCCGACGGTTTAACTGGAAAGACGGATGAAGAAGTTTTTGGTTTTTCTTATGATATATTAAATAAATATTTAAGGACTGGAAATATAGATGATCAAGAGATAAAAGATAAAATTGATTCCATGCACAGGAGTTCTAGATTTAAATTTATACCGATTCCAATCTATAATAGTGGCTTAAAAATATGTCCGGATGATATAGCAGAGGTGTATAAATTCGAAGACGATGATAAGAGGTGAGATATGAATATACTTCTTAGAATTCAACAGAATTACAATAATCTTACTAAAAAAGAAAAATATGTGGCGGATTATATACTAAAAGAAAAATCGTATATAGATAATATAAGCATTTCATCACTTGCAAAAAAGACGGAGGTTTCAGTTGGAACTATAACAAAGGTTTCAAAAAAACTGGGCTATGATAATTTTGTCGATATGAAACTGGCAATTGCAAAGACGGATAGGGGAAATCGGGATATTGACAATGATAATTTTGCGATAGTCTACGAGTTTTACAAAGAGATAGTAGAAAGGGCTAATGAGATTTTATCGGTAGAAGTCCTCCAAGACCTGTTGAAAGAGATAAATAGTCATAGGACTGTCCATGTCTACGGAATTGGAAGCTCCGGATTATCGGCGATGGAATTTCAGTATCGACTTATGAGATTGGGCTATCAGGTCCAAAGTAAGAATGAATACCATCAGATGATTATAAATTCAAATTGCCTAAATTCTGATGATCTGGTCATAGCGATATCAGTAAATGGTCAGACTCATGAGATAGTTGAGGCAGTTGAATTGGCAAAACTAAGGGAAGCTTATACAATTGCGATTACCAGTGCCGAGGATTCGCCTCTAGCAAAAACTTGCGATTATTTTATTCCTATCATAAATGCGGAATTTATAAAGGAACATGAATTTATAAATAGCCAGTTTTCAATATTATATCTTCTCGATATAATATGTAAATTTTTATTGGAAGACGAAGTACGATATGAAAATTTCAATAAAACTGTAAAATATATTAAAAAGAAATACAAATATTAAGAAATAATCGTCATCGATTTCAGGATTAAATTAATAATATTCCGATTAAAAAGGAGAGGTTTTTATGTTTAAGAGAATTCTATCCCTATTTTTAGCATTGATTTTGCTTAGTACCGCAGTCTATGCAGATAGTCCAAAGAGGATTCAGGGAAAAAATAGATATGAGACGGCAGTTGAGATCTCGAAAGCGAGCTTCGATAAATCAAATGCGGTTTTAATCGTAAATGGAACAAATTATGTAGATGCTCTTGCGGCATCAACTCTGGCTAATGCATTGAAATCGCCTATAATATTGGCGGAGAAAGATTTTATACCCGAAGTGAGCAGCACTGAAATACTTAGACTTGGTGCATCTCAAGCCATTGTACTTGGAGGTGTAAAGACATTATCCGATAAAGTCGAAAAGCAAATCAATCAATTGGGATTGATATCGAAGAGGATAGCAGGAGAGGATAGATACGAAACATCGCTCATGATATTGGACGAAATCAGGACATTGGAGGAGATTAAGGAAATCTTTATCGCTTCAAATGAGGCCGATGCAGTAGCATCGAGCGCGTATAGAGCTTCCGATATCCCTCTCATATTGGTAAATAAATCAAATCCGTCTCCGAATATTGCCAAGATGATTGAGAAAAAGACTATTATCGGTGGCGAAAATTCGATATCAGAAGAAATTTTTAAATTTGTCGGGGCAGAAAAGAGGATTGCCGGTAGCAATAGATTTGAAACGGCGACGATATTAGCTGATTTAAACAAAGCTAAAAGAGGAGTAGAGGGAAATCTTATAGTCAATGCATATGAATTTGTAGACGCATTTACAGTATCAACATATGCTGTAGCTAAAAATATGAATATATTATTGACGCCTGGAGATTATATCGAGGAGCATACGAGGGGATATTTAAAAAAGGATGATTCTCAGATAATAATAATTGGAGGGGAGAATTCCATCTCTGAAGATGCTTTGGAAAGGGACAAGCCTGTAAAACCGGCAGAGCCGGAGCCGGTACCCGATCCCAATCAAATTGACCCCAATAAGCCGATGATAGCATTTACTTATGACGACGGCCCGAGAAAGGGAGCGACTGATAAATTACTCGATATATTAAAAGCTAATGATGTGAAGGCTACATTTTTCGTGGTCGGCGAGAGGATTTCAGGTCGAGAAGATCTATTAAAGAGGACGGTAGCTGAAGGGCATGAAATAGGAAATCACTCTTATAGTCATAAAGATCTCGCCACCATATCATATGCAGATATACAGTCGGAAGTAAACAAAACACAGGAACAGATCAATGCTGTCGCCGGAGTATATCCAGTTTTGATGAGACCTCCATATGGAAGCGTGAATCAAAATGTAAAAGCTGCGGTATCATTGCCTTTGATAAATTGGTCTGTCGACACAGTCGACTGGAAAAGTCGAAATCCGGAATCCGTAGCGCAGATAATATTGAGTCAGGCAAAAGACGGAGATATAGTTCTGATGCACGATTTATACGACACGAGCGCATATGCATCTGAAAAGGTGATTCCCATTTTAAAACAAAGGGGATTTCAATTTGTAACTGTATCAGAACTTTTTAAATACAAGGGAATAAATCCTGCTCCTGGAAATCTTTACAGGAGTGGAAGATAATAAAAAGGCTATTTTCAAATTTGAAAATAGCCTTTTTATTATCTTTTAAATTATACTCGTGCACCATTTATCTTTTTTATAATGATAATATGCGTAAAGATTTACAAATAAATTGCTAAGAAGCATACTTATCCAAATACCGGTTGAACCGAGATTAGTTAATTTTCCAAAAGCGAAAATTAAAGGAAGTCTGACAAGCCAAAGTCTGTACATCGACATTCTCATGCCGTATTCAGTATGGCCCGTACCTTGGAAAAAGCCTTGAAACACACTAAATGCACCCATCATTGGCATGATGAATAATGAGTAGATTATATAATCCATTGCAATCGGCATAACAGCCATGACCTCATCGGGCTTTACGAATATACTGACAAGATGTTTTGCTCCAAAAAACATGAAAAATGCCCCGATAACAGAAATCGTAAAACTCAATATATGTGATTTTTTAAAACATTCTCTGACTCTATCATATCTCTTGGCGCCCATATTTTGCCCTATAATCGCTGGGATCGCAGCGCCTATTCCCATAGTCGGTTGCATTAAGAGACTGGTTATTCTATTTACGATACCATATGCCGCAAGTGTGGTAGTTCCATAAGCAGTTATGAATATATTTAAAAATATAAATCCGACAGATGAACTTGTTTGCCCGACTATGCTCGGGATTGCGATATTTATTATTTTCTTTATCTTTGGAATTTGAATTTTTTGTCCTCTTATTTTAACCTTAATCTCGCTGTCGCTATTTCTTATAATAAATATCCCTATTATCAACATTATATATTGCGATATGATTGTAGCGAGAGCAGCTCCTGCAACTCCCATATTGAATCCTTTTATAGATGTACCAGGAATGGTTTCAAATATAAAAAGCGGGTCTAGGAAGATATTGACTATGGCAGCAATACCACTGGCGAGAGTAAATGATCTCGTATCTCCCTGCGACTGCATTATTGCACTCATAGCATATGGAAGAACTACGGCCGGATATCCTAAAAAAGTGATAGAAAGGTATACTGAACTGAACTCGTATAATTCATTTTTAGCTCCCATAATTTTTACGATGAGAGGTGATGAGAAATATCCTAAAATAGTCACAGATAAAGCTAGAATTGCCGATATAGCTAATAGCTGATATACATAAGATGTCGTTTCCCTCTTTTTATCAGCGCCGAGAAGTTGAGACAATAGGGAAGTTCCAGCTGCCGCAATCCCCGACCCCACCATTATAAAAAGAAATATGACATGAAATACAAAGACCGTCGATGCAAATTCAGTCGCTCCCAGTCTTCCAAGCCATATGCCGTCTATTAAATTATAAATGGTTTGAATTAAATTATTGACCATAAGAGGTATGGAGAGGTGAACTATAGCTTTAAAGACATTTCCTTCGACAATAAATTTATTGGATTTTATAATACCACCAGCTTTCAAACTTTGTTGTGATTTTAGTTATCATTTAGACTTATTCTTATCAAAGTTAACAGTATCATTATAACAGAATTATTATATTTGTACAGAGATATTCGAATTGCTATCTAAGAATAAGCCAAGTTTTCAAGCCATTTATCAATATCTTCTAATATAATTTATTATCTAATTATAAAATTTTTATCGAAATGCTCATTGTAAAGTATAATAATTAAATAGAAAATTTTAATCTCTATATTTTTAGAAAAAGCTGTTACAAAATGATTATTGGTCATTTTGTAACAGCTTTTTTTATGAATATTTTTCTTTTAGATTTTTTAAAATCAAAAGGTATTTATCGGATATATCTTTATTTTCAATTTCAAGGTCCTTTGATTTGATCTCTATTTCTTTTTTTAATTCTTCGCTTAAAGCTCTTTCTGCAAATGGATAGACCGCATTATTTTCTTTTTCTATATGTCTTTTCAAAAGATCAGAATAAGCCATAGCATATGTTATGATATCCAAGAGATTATCGTAATTTTTTTCTTCGTCATATCTTTTGACTGCATCTAAGAGTGAGCCATTATAAAATCTCGCTAAGTCATGTTCGACGAGCATTCCAAAATTGACTAAGGAATTTGCCGCCTTTCCGAGATTTGTAGTCATATATTCAAATAAAACTTTCTCCTCTTTTGAATGATGATGACCATCTGCATAGTATTTTATAAAATCAAAAACAGATCTGAGGTCATCGGTGTCAAAATCTTCTCCCTTCAATGCCCTTTTACACATCTCTCTTATTATGCCAATCATCGTCAAAATATTTTCATGTTCATTTTCTAAAATCCTTATCGATTCCATTTAAACCCCTTTTCTTATTTATGCATTTAATTCCTCTAAAAGATTATCTACATTTACTCCATGCACCATGCATGCCTCTTCTATAGACTCTAATTGGGAAGCCGGACAACCTAGACATCCCATTCCTGTAGAGTAGAGTATTTCTGCTTTAGTCGGATCTTTCTTTAGTAAATCTCCAATCAAAGTCTCTCCTGTTATTATATCTGAGTTGCGGTTTTCGGGGAAGAATAAATTTATATCCTCTTCAACGCTTTTAATCGGAGCTATTCCAAAATTTTCGACCAGAACCTTTATTATATTGGAAGATAAAAATGCCGGTAGGCTCGGTCCGAGATGGATATCTTTAATTCCTAATGACAATAGGGCGAGAAGTACTATGACGGCCTTTTGCTCGTACCAGGCGATATTGTATATTATCGGAAGTTCATTGATATCTTCGAGTTCAAAGATATCTTTTAATTTAAGAGCTATCAATGCCAGCGAGTAAGAATCATTACATTGACCCGCATCTAATACTCTCGGTATGCCGTCTATATCCCCTAAGTTTAGCTTATTATACCTGTATTTTGCACATCCGGCTGTAAGTATGACAGTATCTTTGGGAAGAGATGATGCAAAATCGGAATAATAATTTCTGGAATTATTTCTTCCATCACAGCCTCCCATGACGACGAATTTTTTTATAGCGCCGCTCTTGACAGCTTCGACGATTTTGTCTGCTAATTGGAAGACCTGATTATGGGCAAATCCACCTATTATATTTCCCTTTTCTATTTCCGTTGGGGGTTCACATTTTTTTGCTAATTCAATGATTTCTGAAAAGTCCTTTTCTTCTCCAATATCGCCCGGTATATATTTGCATCCGGGATATGCCGCCGCTCCAGTCGTGAACAGCCTGTCTTTGTATGAAGATTTTGGCGGGACGATGCAATTTGTAGTCATTAATATCGGTCCTTTAAATGATTCAAATTCGTCTTTTTGTTGCCACCATGCATTTCCGTAATTACCTACAAAATGATCGTATTTTTTAAATGCCGGATAATAATTTGCAGGTAGCATCTCGGAATGAGTATATATGTGGACTCCTTTTCCTTCCGTCTGTTTTAAAAGCATTTCCATATCTTTTAAATCATGACCTGAAATTAATATTCCGGGATTATTTCTTACTCCTATATTCACTTTTGTTATTTCCGGATTTCCATATGATTTTGTATTCGCTTCATCTAGAAGAGCCATTCCTTTGACTCCATATGCACCTGTTTCAAGTACCAATTCTATCAATTCCTCTAGTCCAATTTTGTCATCCATCGTTTTGACTAGAGCTTTTTGTATAAATATATCTATTTCTTCATCGTCTTTTAAAAGCATATTCGCATGCTTTGTATAAGCTGCTAAGCCTTTTAATCCGTAAATTGTCAATTCCCGAAGGCTTCTTATATCTTCATCTTGAGTTGACAGTACTCCAATAGATTTTGATTTCTCTAATAATTTATCTCTCTCTATTTCAGAATATATGGCTGCATCAGAAAGTCCGTCTTTATTTTTTAATTCTATTAATAATCTATCTTTCAATTTTATCGTATTCAGAATCCTTTTTTGGATAGAGTCGATATCGAAATTTGCATTTGTAATCGTGGTAAATAAGTTTAAGCTTATTTCATGATTAATCTCCGATTCTATCTTCCTGCCTTCGTTTCTGAGTCTGATCAGTATATCTGCAAGCCCCTTTGTAATATATATTAAAAGATCCTGCATATTAGCTACATCCGGTTTTTTACCACATACACCGGCTATGGTACAGCCTGTATTTTTTGCGGTCTCCTGACATTGATAACAAAACATTTTATTCATAATAATCCCTCCATAAATCAAGTATACTAGTGCATAAATAAAAATTCCGTAACATAGGTTACGGAATTGAGATTGGAAGGATTTTTATAATCTCCTATACTATATCTTCAAGATATTCGCGATTCAAAATTATGATTTCGCCTTTATTTACTTTTATTAAGCCTTCATTTGACATATTTATGAGCTCTCTGGAAAGTGAAGGTCTTGTAGTTCCTATATATTCTGCTAATTCTTTTCGGTTAAAATTCATCGATACCTTGTCATGATCGCAAAATTGAAGCAAATAATTTGCAATTTTTTGTCTGAGAGTATAGCTGCTCAAGATTAGCAATTTCTGGTTTAAGTGAAAAGCCTTCGAAGATAGGATTTCGAGCATATTGTCAACTATAATCATATAGTATTTTTTATTTTGTCTTCCTAAATTCAATATAAAATCTCTCGGTATCGATATGATTTCAGAATTTGTTATACTGACAGAGGAATAATCGTAACTTTTGTCTTTTAAATACAAATAGACTTCGCCGAAGATAGTCCCGGGTTTTTTAAATATATTTACTATTATTCTCTTGCCATTGATATCATTTTTCTCGACAGTTATGATTCCGCTTTTTAAGATATACAGGTAATCAGCTTCATCGCCGACTGAAAAGATGAATTCTCCCTTATTGAATTTAAGTTCTTTAAGATCAGAACTCCTTGCCAGATCCTCTAGATCTTCACAGTCTAAATTTTGAAACAATCTACATTTTTTTAAAAATTCTATATTCACTTCATGCCCCATTTCAATTCATTTCGATCCGGTCCGAAGGCCTTTCTCTTACCTTTAATCTCTTCTATATCTATCTCGTATACATTTGTCCTGTTAAGGCTCTTTTCTATAAATTTATATGCCAAATCATATATATCTGGCGTGTATTTCTTACAGATGAGCATGAGAGCAGAAATCTTTTTTGATTTATCTTCAACTTTTTTGCATCTGCCAATAATATGAGCGGATTTAAATTCAGTCGTGAATACCTTTGAACCCATAGATGCAAATTCTCCTTTTTCAATCATATTTTCTATTTCTTCTCGAGTGAATAGATTCGGAACATTTACTGAAATTGCAAAGCTTATCGACACATGACAGCCGTCTTTTAGCAGTTCTACCTTTTTACCGGCAATTGCACTGTGAAAATAAAGCTTATCTTCATCTCTCACTATCGATAGAGGGACCGTATAGGGAGTATCCCCATCGACTATTCCCAAAACTCCGTATTCTGATTTATCTATTATATCGAGAGCAAAATCTCTATCCATTTCCCTATCTTTTCGTCTCATGACATCACCTCGCTATTAAATGATTTGAAATCTAATTTAATTATATCATTTTAGCAGATGAATCAAAAAATAAAAGAAGAATTAAGATTTAAAATCGAGAGAGAATAATATTGAAGCTAATAAAAATGAGATACAATTAGACTATGAACAGTTAGAAAATCGTTAATTATATGATATAATATTTATAAAATAATCATGAGGAGGTTTTGTCTATGGGCCTTAATATCAGAGGGAAGAGTTTTCTTAAATTACTTGATTTTTCTACAGAAGAGATTCGCTATCTATTGGATTTATCAAAAGATTTTAAATCGCTTAAAAGAACGGGGACCGTTCATAAATATCTTGAAGGAAAGAATATTGTGCTTTTATTTGAAAAAACTTCAACCAGAACGAGATGTGCATTTGAAGTAGCGGGAAATGATTTGGGATTGGGAGTTACCTATCTTGAACCCGGGACTTCTCAAATGGGCAAAAAGGAGAGCATAGCTGATACCGCCAGGGTACTCGGCAGGATGTATGATGGAATCGAATACAGGGGATTCAGTCAAAAAACGGTCGACGATTTAGCCAAGTATTCAGGAGTTCCGGTATGGAATGGATTGACAGATGAATTTCATCCAACTCAGATGTTGGCTGATTTGCTGACGATAGAAGAGCATTTCGGATACTTGAAGGGTCTGAATTTTGTCTATTCCGGAGATGCTAGAAATAATGTGGCAAATTCTCTGATGATAGCTTGTGCTAAGATGGGTCTAAATTTTATCGCTTGCTCACCTTCGGAGTTATTTCCGCAAGAAGAATTGGTCGAGAAAGCTGAAGAGATAGCAAAGATAACAGGAAGTAAGATAAGATTGGAAAGCGATGTTGAAAAAGCTACTATGGGAGCAGATGTCATTTATACTGATATTTGGGTATCAATGGGCGAGCCGGACGAGATATGGGAATCGAGAATAAAGCAATTATCCGGTTATAGAGTAGATAAAAAGATGATGGAAAATGCTTCAGAAAATGCGATCTTCCTACATTGCCTACCATCTTTTCACGATAGAAACACGACTATCGGCGAAGAGATATATCAAAAATTTGGCTTAGAAGAGATGGAAGTGGCAGATGAAGTATTTGAATCTGAAAGATCACTTGTATTCGATCAGGCTGAAAATAGAATGCATACGATAAAAGCAGTGATATATGCGACTTTAAAATAAAAATTATATCAGCCTGATCAGGCTGATATAATTTATTCTCGATATAATTAATCGAGAATAAGATCGAATATGAAATATTTTAAAAATCGTTTTCACCGATTTACTATAGATTTAATTTCGATTTTCTTAATTTAATAATGAGATTCTATTGAAAATCGATTAAATAGAGATAAAAATTGGATATCATAAATTACTAGGAGGATATCATGATAGAAAATATCGATATTAAAAGAGCGATGAAGATAAAGCTTGACGATTTTCTTCCCGAGTATCCCAAATTCGTTAAGGGGATAAGGCGAGCTCCCAAGAGAGAGGCCAAGCTAAGAAAAGAAGAAGTCGAACTCGCTTTAAGAAATGCATTGAGATATATTCCTGAGGAGCATCATGAGATAATGGCTCCTGAATTTCTAGAGGAATTAAAAGAACATGGAAAGATCTACGGTTACAGATACAGGCCGGAAGGAGCTCTATATGGAAAGCCGATAGACGAGTACGAGAGCAATTGTATAGAAGGCAAGGCTTTTCAAGTTATGATCGACAATAATCTAGATTTTGACGTGGCTTTATACCCATATGAGCTGATTACATATGGAGAGACGGGAGCTGTTTGTCAAAACTGGATGCAGTACAGACTGATCAAGAAATACCTTGAAGCTCTGGATGAAAACACAACTCTTGTGTTGTATTCTGGTCATCCTTTGGGATTATTTCATTCAAAGCCTGAAGCTCCGAGGGTTATAATTACAAATGGCTTAATGATAGGTTTATTCGACAATCTTCAAGAATTCAATAGAGCATCTGCATTAGGTGTAGCAAACTACGGACAGATGACTGCCGGCGGTTGGATGTATATCGGACCTCAGGGAATTGTCCACGGAACTTATAATACATTGCTCAATGCAGGCAGGCTGAAATTGGGAATTCCAAATGACGGCGATCTCTCAGGAAGATTATTCGTAAGCTCCGGATTAGGTGGCATGAGTGGAGCGCAAGGAAAGGCCTGCGATATCGCAGGAGGAGTTTCCATAATAGCCGAGGTCGATAAATCGAGAATAAATACAAGGCTCGAACAGGGCTGGGTTTTGGATATGACGGATTCCTGCGAAGAGGCATTTAAATTGGCAAGAAATTATATGGATGAGAAGAAGCCGAGGGCGATCGCATATCATGGTAATATAGTCGATCTTTTGCAATATGCAGTCGACAATAATATCCATATCGATCTCTTGTCCGACCAAACATCTTGTCACGAAGCCTATACGGGAGGATATTGTCCGCAGGGCATCGATTTTGACGAGAGGACGAGGCTATTAGCAGTAGATCACGAAAAATTTATCGAATTGGTAAATAAATCGCTTAGAAAACATTTTGGTTTGATTAAAAAGCTAACCGAAAAAGGAACTTATTTCTTCGATTACGGAAATTCTTTTATGAAAGCAATATACGATGCCGGAGTAAAAGAGATATCGAAAAATGGAGTAGATGAAAAAGACGGATTCATCTGGCCTTCATATGTCGAAGATATACTTGGACCGAGGCTTTTTGATTACGGATACGGACCATTCAGATGGGTTTGCCTTAGCGGTGATATAGAGGATTTGAGAAAGACGGATGCGGCGGCTATGGAATGTATCGACCCCGACAGGAGATACCAGGACAGAGATAATTGGATCTGGATTAGAGATGCCGAGAAGAATAAATTAGTAGTCGGCACGAAAGCTAGGATTTTATATTCAGATGCATTCGGCAGGAGGGATATAGCACTTAAGTTCAATGAGATGGTCAGAAATAAAGAGATAGGGCCGGTCATGCTCGGAAGGGATCACCATGATACTGGTGGAACAGATTCTCCTTTTAGAGAGACGTCGAATATAAAGGACGGATCAAATATAATGGCTGATCAGGCCACTCAAATATTTGCCGGCAATGCGGCTAGAGGAATGAGTCTCGTCGCACTTCACAATGGCGGAGGAGTAGGGATTGGAAAATCGATCAATGGAGGATTTGGCTGCGTTTTAGACGGATCCGAGAGGATAGATGAGATTTTGAAATCGGCTATGCCATGGGATGTCATGGGTGGAGTAGCAAGGCGAGCATGGGCGAGGAATGAAAATGCAATTGAAACTTCGATAGAGTACAATAGTCTTATGGAAGGAAAGGATCATATCACATTGCCCTATTTAGTAGATGACGATTTAATAGAAAAGACCATGGAAGAATACTAGATTGCATTTAGAAAATAGTTTTAATCGATTCAAATAAAAATGGCAAGGCGAAAGCCCTGCCATTTTTACTTAGGGGAGGAGTTATGTGAAAAGGTCAAGATCAACTATATGTGAATTATCGATTATCTCATCGCAATTGTATATAGCATTTCTGTCTTTTCTCATAGTCGCTATAACTGTCTTTTGTCTGAAGATTTCTTTTAATGTTTCTAGAAATTGTTCTGAATTTCTCTCTACATATCCAATCTCATCAAATACAAAATAACTTTTTGAATTATTTAAATGCGATCTGAACATATCATTAGCTGTAGTGTCAAAGAAATCATCTTTTACCACCATCTCGCCGTCGACCATTATCGCAGCTGTAAAGACTTCGTCTGAACCGATTTCTTTAAAGCATATGCTTCTTCCACTTTCGTCGATTTTTAAATATGTTATGAATCCGGAATAGTCCGGCAATGTCTTTAACAATTCGTTAAATAATGTCGTCTTGCCGATATCTCTGCTTCCGGTTAGAATCAGATTTTGTTTTTTTGATTCTCTATAGGAATCTAATGTCAATTCCTTTAATTTATCTACGCTTAATCTCTTAACCACTATTCTGCCTTCTTCAAAGTAGAATTCATCAATAATTCGTCAACTTCTGCGTCTGTAAGATCATAATGATAGAATAGGCTGTAGAATTCTTTTGTGACTTCTTTCATATCGTAGTCAAATACTTCTGGATATAGTAGATTGCCGAGCCATTTTATACCTAAAACCCTGTTTACAGCCGGCGGTCTTCCCATCCAATTGTAAGGACCCATCGGAACTTCATAGTAATTATCATCTTTAATTGCCGATATATCAGACCAAAGCGGATCTTCCGCTACCGTATTATAAACTGAATTCGGTCCGAAAATTATAAATTCCGGTTGCCAATTTAATATCTGTTCTATAGTGATCTCGTTTAATCCGGCTCCTGATGTTTCAGGAAGATCGGCAACATTTATACCGCCGACTAAATTTATAACTTCAGCGTGAATAGATTGAGGCGGATTGGTTTGAAGACCGCTGTCTCCCTCGCCATAATAAACTCTTATCTTGTCTTCTTCAGCTATTTTGTCGCTGTTTTCTTTTGCTTCTTCCATAACTTTGACGCAGTAGTTTCCTAGTTTAGCCGCCTTTTCTTCCTGTCCTACCAGGTCGCCAAGCATTTGATATGTCTGCTTAAGTATTGGAAGTTCAGCTTCTATGAATATTACCGGAACTCCTGTTTTTTCCTGAAGACCGTCTAAATCTTCCTTCATATTTTCGCCTTTAATTTGTCCGAGATCAACGATTAATTGCGGATTTGCTTCGATTAGCGCCTCTACATTCAAATCAGCTTTTTTGCCGTAAAAAGCTCCGAACTCGGGTAGCGATAAGTATTTTTCATCTATATACTTTTGTGCAGGTTTTCCGGGAAGTCTGCCCCAGCCGATTAGAATATCGGGATCTAGAGAGTAGATTATCATCTGCGCCATATGTCCTGAAGGAGCAATTCTTTCGATTTTCTTTGGAATTTCAATTTCTCTTCCAAGTGAATCGACGAAGATTCTCGTTTCCGATGAATCATCTTTTTCTTCTTCAGCGATATCTTTCTCTTCCTCTTTTTCCTCTTTTTGTTCTTCCTGCTTTTCTTCTTCTTTAACTTCTTCTTTTTCCTGCTTTTCTACTGTCTCCGTCTCGTTTGCCTGTTTTGTTTCTTCCGGTTTGGGATTGGAATTACAAGCTGTGATTAGAAAGACTGTAGCTAGCAGGATTGCCAATGTCTTTTTCCAAAAATTTTTCATATTCTTCTCCTTTTCTTAAATTTATTTAAACACAAAGTGTTTACCGACATTATATTTATAGATTGATATCTTTAGGAATTGGAATTTGATATTCTCTCTTTCTGCTTTTAGCTTTTAAGATTTCGACTTCAATTCCGTATATCTTTTTCAATATATCTTCATTTAGCACTTCCTCCGTCTTCCCATATGCTTCGATCTTCCTGTCGTGGATTATTAAAACCTTATCAGTATAGAGATAAGCATGGAGAGGATTGTGCATCGATATCAATATCGTATAACCTTTCTTAGATATGTCGACGACTTTATTCATCACTAGAGATTGATTTCCAAAGTCGAGATTTGCGGTCGGTTCATCCATTATTAGAATATTCGCATCCTGTATGATAGCCCTTGCTATCAATGCCAATTGCCTCTCTCCGCCGCTTATAGTTTTATATCCTCTGTCTTCGAGATGAAGGATATTTAAATCGCCGAGTATTTCTCTCGCTTTTTTTATCTCTTTCTTTTTTGGTGATGAGAAGACTCCTATTCTCGATGCCATTCCCATTAGGACAGTATTTAAAACCGAATAATTATATGTCGGAAAATGCGACTGTGGGATATAGGCGAGGTCTTTGGCCAATTCTTTTGAATTTAAATTCTTGGTATTTTTACCATTTATAAAAATATCTCCGGATTGAGCTTTCAAAAGCTTTAAGAGCAGTCCAAACAATGTGCTCTTGCCGGCTCCGTTAGACCCGAGTACTCCGATAACTTCGGGCCTTTCTACTTCAAAAGAAATGCCGTCAAGTATATTTTCATTTGTGTATTTAAAAAATATTTCGTCAACTTTTATGATCATCAGCTCACCTCTTCCTTTAATAAGAGAATGAGAAATACAGGAGCTCCAACCAAAGATGTAAGTATTCCTATCGGGATTTCAGAAGTCGTTAAAATCCTCGCTATATCGTCGATGATGAGAAGGTAGCCGCTGCCTAAAAAGATGCATGCCGGTATCAGGTATTTATAATCGTATCCTACTATAAGTCTTGCAAAATGCGGTATTACCAATCCGATCCAGCCGATCATTCCGCTTATGGAAACCGAAGCTGCCGTAACCAAACTCGCACAAATTATACATATGACTCTAAGTATAGAAGTATTTACTCCCATGCTCTTAGCTTCCTCTTCGCCCATAGTCAGTAGATTTAATCTCCACCTCAATAGAATTATAGGTATAAGTCCAACTATTATGGGGATGGATGCAAATTTTATATCTGATATCTTTATCGATGCCAGACTTCCCATCAACCAATATGTAATAGAAGGGAGTATATTTATAGGATCGGCTACTAATTTCAAAAAGGAAATGAGAGATGAAAATATCGATCCGATCATAATCCCTCCTAAAACCATGCTGAGAGTTTTATTTAATTTACTGAATTTGCTTATATTATACGCAAGGAAAACAGCCAAAAGTCCAAAGCTGAATGACATAGTGGCTATGCTCGCATATGCCATATTGAGTAGAATTCCGAGTGCTGCTCCAAAACCGGCACCTGAAGATGCGCCCAAAACTTCGGGTGATACCATTGGATTCCTAAAAAGTCCCTGATATACCGCTCCGGCGACTGAGAGAGAGCTTCCTATCAATGTCGCTGCTATTATCCTCGGCAGTCTGACTTGAAACATGACTGTTTCTACTTCGTTTTTCCATGTCTTGTCTATGGAGATGAATTTTGAAGCGAAAACTTTTACTATATCTCCAAAATCGATTTTATATCTGCCTATGCCGAATGAGATGATAAAAACGAAAAGAGAAAATATAAACATCAATAATAATTTAAATTTTTTATCTGTAGATTTTTTCATAAATCGCTCCATATTATTATTCTTATTTAAGAATAATAATATCATTTGCAGTGAATATAGTCAATTAATGATACAAAATATTTTAGTGAAATTACGAGACGATATCATATATTTTTATCCGAGATTTTAAGATATAAATTTTTCGGTGCAGATTCATTGTTTTAAATTAAATTCACAATTAATTTGCGATATTATTTTAATCTTTCAATCGATTCGATTTAGTTAAACCGATGAATCAGGGATTTTAAAGCGGCATCGTCATTTTTTTAAAATTATTATCAAAAAACACAATATATAGTATTTGCTATTGAAAAGGCATACTATAAGTAGTATAATAGTTCTTGAACAGAAAATAAGGAGTGAGAGATTTGATTCAGGTAATTAAGAGGAATGGAACTAAGGTCGATTTCGATAAATCGAAAATCGTGATCGCCATTGAGAAAGCCATGAATAGCAGTAGTGGTATATATACGCCGAATATTGCAGAAAAAATTGCAACGGAAATAGAAGATTTTGCAAATGTTTTAAACAGAGATATTACGATATACCAGATTGAGGATCAAGTATACTATAAATTACTTGAATACAATAATCCGGCGACTGCTAGAGCTTATGAAAACTACAAGGCTGTACAGGCCTTTAAAAGACGTGAAAACACGACAGATAATGATATAATTGGACTTCTAAACAGAAGTAATAAAGAATTAATGACGGAAAATTCAAATAAAGACGCTCATGTAGTCTCAACTCAAAGGGATTTGATAGCCGGAGAGGTTTCAAAAGATATAGCCAGAAGACTCATCATTCCTACAGATATAGTTCAGGCTCATGATTCAGGAGCCATACATTTTCACGATATGGATTATATAATTCAGCCGATGTTCAATTGCTGTCTGATAAATATTGAGGATATGCTCGAAAATGGAACTGTAATTAATGGCAAGAAGATTGATACTCCTAAGTCTTTTCAAGTTGCATGTACCGTAACAACTCAGATAATTGCTCAGATAGCGAGTGGACAATACGGGGGACAGAGCATTAATGGAATCGATAGAATACTAGCTCCATATGTGAAAAAATCATATGATAAATACCTTGCAGCAGTTGTTGAAGAACAAAAAGAAATATACGGCATAGAGCCGGATATGGAAAAAGCTGAGGAAATAGCTTTAAAGAGAACAAGAAAAGAAATAAAAGACGGCATCCAGACGATGCAGTATCAGATAAATACTTTGATGACTACAAATGGTCAAGCTCCTTTTGTTACCCTATTTATGCATTTTATGCCGGGATATGAGTACGAAAGGGAAGCTGCGATGATAACTGAAGAGATTTTAAGGCAGAGGATAGAGGGAATAAAAAATGAAGCAGATGTATATGTCACTCCTGCATTCCCTAAACTGATATATGTACTCGATGAGCATAATGTAGAGCCGGATAGTAAATACTACTATCTTACGGAACTTGCGGCGGAATGTACTACTAAGAGGATGTATCCTGATTATATTTCTGCCAAGAAGATGAGACAAATATACGAAGGAAATGTATTTTCTCCTATGGGCTGTAGATCATTTTTATCAGCTTGGAAAAATGAAGATGGGGAATATGTCTTTGATGGAAGATTTAATATGGGTGTAGTTTCGCTTAATCTTCCACAGATAGGAATTTTATCTCAAGACGATGAAGAAGCTTTCTTTGACCTCCTTGAAAAGAGATTGGAACTTGCTAAAAAGGCTCTTATGCTCAGATATGATCTTCTGAAAGATGTGACGAGCGATGTGTCTCCGATCCACTGGCAGCATGGAGGAATAGCGAGACTTGGAAAGGGAGAGAAAGTAAGCAAGCTTTTAAAGGGAGGATATGCGACCATATCACTGGGCTATATCGGTCTTTACGAAGCGACTCTTTTAATAACCGGAAAATCCCATACGACCGATGAAGGCAAGGAATTTGCAATGAAGGTCATGGATAGGTTGAATGAAGCTGTCAAGACTTGGAAAGAGGAAACGGGACTTGGATTTGCTTTATATGGAACTCCTGCAGAGAGCTTGACTCATAGATTATGCTCACTCGATAGAGCGAGATTTGGAGAGATAGAGGGCATAACGGATAAGGGCTTCTACACAAATTCATATCATGTATATGTCGGCGAAGAAATAGATGTGTTCAACAAATTCAAATTTGAAAGCTCTTTCCAGGAAAAATCTACAGGTGGAGCGATATCATATGCAGAAATTCCGAATATGTCTAATAATGTAGACGCCTTATTGACGATGATAAGATATATCTACGATAATATAACATATGCTGAATTCAATACAAAATTGGATTATTGCCAATCATGCGGATATGATGGTGAGATAGTGGTCAATGAAGAAAATGAATGGGAATGCCCACAATGTCATAATAAAGATAAGAATACTCTAACAGTAATAAGGAGAACTTGTGGCTATCTCGGAGAGAATTTCTGGAATGAAGGTAGGACAAAGGAGATTAAAAATAGAGTTTTACACATATGAGATATGCACAAATTAGAAAATACGATGTTGCAAATGGACCCGGAATAAGGACCACAATCTTCGTTACGGGATGTACGCATAATTGCAAAAATTGCTTTAATAAAGAATATCAGGATTTTAATTATGGCGAGCTCTGGACTGATGAACAGACAGAGCTTGTCTTAAAATATTTAAAAGAGGATATGGTATCAGGACTAACACTTTTAGGAGGAGAGCCTTTTCAAAATTGCGAAGGCTTGATACCGGTACTAAAAAGGGTAAGAACTGAAAATGGGAAAAATATATGGGCTTATTCAGGTTATAAATTTGAACAACTGTTAAAGAGTGAAGAAAAAAGAGAGATGCTCTCGCTATGCGATGTGCTGGTAGATGGACTATACATAGATGAGCTGAAGAATCTTATGTTAAAATTCAGAGGCTCTAGCAATCAAAGAATAATAGATGTAAAAAAATCCCTTTCAAAAGGTAAAATAATAGAAATAAAAATATAAACCCATGATCATGGGTTTATATTTTTTAGTTTGGCATCTCCCGAATACAGTGAATCGAAAAGTTCGGGAGTATACTCAAATTTATTTATAAATTCAGCTTGTATAAAAATTCTCTTGTCTTCAGAAATCGGTCTTGCACATGTCATGAGCGAAAGGATCGGCTTTCCATGTTCTTTGGCGATCTCATCATCCAATAGGTAGAATGCATCAGGCTCAGTGGTCAGATTGGCATAAGTTCGGTAATGATATATATTTACTTTATCAGTTATATAGATATCTTCTCCGATTCCGAGATGCTCCAGTCCATGAAATAGTGAACCTTCGATTCTGTGATTGTGACCTGATATCGTATAATTTCCTTCGCCAAGTTTCTGTTCTAGTTTCATTGTTGCGACTCCAACCCATAGATTTTCTACATTTACTCCTTTAGAAACAGCTAGATTTCTTTGCATCGAAGGAATTATTAGCTGTGCTATTACGAATTCAGGAAATTCTCTATCTATCATTTTGTAACTATCGAGCGCATCTATATTTGTAATTGCTTCATAGTCATTTACAACTTCTTTTTTTTCGTTTTGAGCCATGTCCTCAGCAGTTATCTCTTTTATATACTCTGTTTTTTGGCTTTGTTTAAATAGATAATCCGACCCTAATTGGTATCCGACTAAAAGCAAGCCTATAATTATCAGTGAAACTGCTATAATTTTTTTCATAAACTATCTCCCTTGTATTTACGGCAATGGGGAAGCGTGTTCAAAGTCCTGATTATTTACTATCATATATGCCAGAAGATGTGGAATTCCACAACCCGTCGTAAGAACAAGGTCTTCAGGTTCTACAGTATTGTAAATATATTCCTTGGCTTCTTCAAATGTAGCTAAATATTTTGCATTTATTCCCTTATTTAGCAATAATTTTACTATATCATTTGAATGTATACTTGAATCGAAATGCTCTCTCGCTGCGTAAATATCCGTTACGATGACTTCATCAACATCGTCAAATGCCTCTGAAAATTCTTTAAGTAGAGATTTAGTTCTGCTAAATGTATGGGGCTGAAATACGCAAATCAGCCTATTTTTCTTGTGTTCTGAAAGAGCATGGAGAGTATTTTTGATTTCAGTCGGATGATGACCATAATCGGTCATTATATTAGCTCCATTGTACTGTCCGACGAGTTCCATTCTCCTATGCAAAGCTCTGTAATCGTGAAGTTGTTTAATTATGAGTTCTTTGTCTACTCCGGTTACTATCATCGAGATGGCAGCTGCAGCTGCATTATACATATTGAAATCTCCGATTACAGGCAGCGAGATATCCATCTCATCTCCTTCTTTGCTTACCAATGTAAATGAAGGTTTACCTATCTCGTCATGCTTGACATTTTCTATTCTGAAATCTGCATCTTTATTTCTCAACCCGAATGTATATATTTTTCCCTTTATATGATCGAGAAGAGGTATGCAGTTAGGATCGTCGATATTTATTATAGCATTTGAATTTTCATCTAAATTTTTCATATAGCCTATAAATGTGCTTACGATATGATCTAAGTTTTTATAATAATCAAGATGATCTTCACTTATATTCAAAACTATTACAGTGGAGGGATAATAATTGAGTATATTTGCCTTGTACTCGCATGCTTCTGTTATCAAATAATCTCTATCTCCCACCAATACATTACCCTCAATAGTATCAAGGTCTCCGCCAAGAAGTATGGACGGATTGTATTTTGAGTTGACCAAAATCGTTGATATCATACTTGTAACGGTAGACTTGCCATGAGAACCTGAAATTGCGATTGAATGCTTGTAATTTCTCATCAATGCTCCTAGGAAAACTCCTCTCGTTACAACAGGGATATCAAGGGTCTTAGCGTAAATCAACTCCTCATTATCAGGAAGTATGGCGTCGGTATACACGATGATATCCGGATTTTCTATATTTTCCGCCTTTTGTCCGTATTTTACTTTTACGCCCAATTCTTCAAGTTTCTTTGTATGCGGGTTGACCTCTCTATCTGAACCGCTTATATTAAATCCAGAATCAAGCAAAAGATGAGCGATTCCAGACATGCTTACTCCACCTATTCCAATAAAATGTATATTTTTAATATCATGATTATCTAAATCAAATTTAAACACAATTATCCCCCTTTGCTTACGCATTTTCTATTATAATTGTTTAAAAGAAAAGATACAAGTCTTTAATTTCTTTAAATAAATAATAATGAAGGATTTTAATTTATATAATTAATTTAGGCGCTTGGCTTGATGATAAAAGAATTTTTATAGTATAATAGAAAAGGAAATAGAAAAGGCAGGTGTTAAAGTGATTATATCCATTATACTAGCGGCCGGCGAAGGTACGAGGATGAAGTCTAAATATTCTAAGGTCACGCAGAGATTGCTAAATAGACCCATGGTCGATTATGTCCTCGATGCAAGCAAAAAAGCCGGAGTAGAAAAAAATATAATGATTGTAGGAAGAAATAAGGAAATGGTAATGGAATTATTTGAAGGCGAAGACATCTCCTACAAAGAGCAAAAGATAGGAGCTGAATATCCATATGGCACAGGCTATGCTGTTTCTTTGGCGGTGGATGAGATAAAAGATGATGACGATGTCCTTATATTAAATGGAGACATACCACTTCTTAGTTCATATTCCATAGAAAAATTTATTAATTACCATAAAGAAAATAAAAATATAGGATCGATTCTAACAGCTATAATAGACGACCCGACAAATTACGGTAGGATTATAAAAAATGACGAAGGTCAGTTGATCAAGATCGTAGAACATAAAGATGCTAATGAAGAAGAATTGAAAATTTGCGAATTTAACTCGGGAGTATATCTTTTCAGAGGAGGGGATTTAAAAGAATCTCTGGGAATGATAAAATCAGATAATGAGCAAGGTGAGATGTATATCACAGATATCATAGGGATATTGTCTGAAGCTGGAAAGAAAATCGGAACATTTCTCCTAGACGATGTCACTGAAGTATATGGAATCAATTCCAAAGATCAGCTTTCAGAAGCTGAAGAGGTATTGAGGGCAAGAGTTAATCGCGAATATATGAAAAATGGGGTTTTTATGGAAAATCCTTCAAATATATTTATAGAACCTGGTGTTGAAATCGGGATCGATACTAAGATTTACTCCGGTGCCAAGATACTGGGCAAGACAATTATCGGAGAAGATTGTATAATAGATGGAGCTAGTACTATTATCGATTCTGTAATTGAAGATGAAGTTGTCATCAATAGATCTGTAGTCGAGCATTCGCATATCTCAAAAAATGCGACAATAGGTCCATTTGCTCATCTCAGACCTAATGCAGATATCGGAAAGAATGTCCATATAGGTAATTTTGTCGAAGTTAAAAATGCCAAGATGGGCGAGAATACAAAAGCCGGTCACCTTTCCTATATAGGAGATGCGGATCTCGGTAAAGATATAAATATAGGATGTGGCAGTATTTTTGTAAACTTTGACGGAAAAGATAAATTTAGATCGACAGTTAAAGACGGAGCTTTTATAGGTAGTAATTCAAATATAATCGCACCGGTCGTGATAGAAGAAGATGCCTTTATAGCTGCAGGCACATCTGTAACTAAGAATGTTGACAAAGGCTCTCTGTATATTACGAGAGCAAAAGAAGTAAAGGTAGCAGATTGGGTATATATCAAAAATAAAAAAAGCAAATAATTGGAGGATTGAGAATGTTTATTGGAGAGATGAAGGTTTTTTCGGGCAATTCAAATCCGAAATTTGCAGAGGATATTTGCAAACATCTGGGAATTCCACAGGGGAAGACGACTATTGAGAAATTTAGAGATGGAGAGATAAATCTCGTCATCGAGGAGACGGTAAGAGGATATGATGTATTTATAGTTCAGCCCACCTGCACTCCTGTAAATGATCACTTGATGGAACTGTTAATAATGATAGATGCTGCAAAGAGGGCATCTGCTGCGAGAATAAATGCAGTAGTTCCTTATTATGGATATGCGAGACAGGACAGAAAGACTAGAGGTAGAGAGCCGATAAGTGCAAAGCTTGTAGCAAATCTACTCACTACGGCAGGTGCTGACAGGGTTATAACAATGGACCTTCATGCAGGACAGATACAAGGTTATTTCGATATACCGGTTGACCATCTAACATCAGTGCAGACCCTTGCAAATTATTTTAAACAGATTGTAAATGACGAAGATTATGTAATAGTTTCCCCGGATTTAGGAGGAGTAACCAGAGCTAGAACCTTCTCAAATCACTTAAATCTTCCTATAGCTATAATTGAAAAGAGAAGACCCAGACCAAATGAATCTGAAGTATTGAATATAATCGGAGATATCAAAGGAAAGAATGCGATAATAATCGACGACATAATAGATACAGCAGGGACGATAACTAATGCGGCAAAAGTCTTGAAAGAAAAAGGCGCTAAAGACGTCTATATAACAGCAACTCATGGAGTGCTTTCAGGGCCTGCTAGAGAGAGAATCGCCAAGTCGGTAGTAGAAAAATGTATAATAACAGATACAATACCTCTACACGAAGGGCTTAAGGCAGAGAAGATAGAAGTCGTTTCGGTTGCGGAGACATTTGCAAAAGCTATTAGGAATATAAATAGCAATAAATCTGTTTCTTCGCTATTCGATATGTAGGAGATAGACTTGAAGATCATAGTTGGACTGGGAAATCCCGGTTTGAAATACGAAGCGACTAGACATAATGCCGGATTTATGGTCATAGATCTGCTGGCTAAAAAGCTCGGAATAAAAGTAAAAAAAATTAAATGGAAATCCTTATATGAAAAAGTAAATTTAAGAGGAGAAAGTATCATACTTTTAAAACCTCAGACATTTATGAATAATTCCGGAATCGCAGTAAAAGAGATAGTCGATTATTTTGGGGTCGATATCGAGGACTTGATTGTGATATACGATGACATCGACATTCCTTTTGGAACTATAAGGATTAAGAAATCCGGCTCTTCGGGAAGTCATAATGGAATGAAATCAATTATTTACCATTTAAATGACGATTCATTTCCTAGAATTAGATTGAGTATAGGAAAAAAACCGGATTACTTTGACCTTGCTGATTATGTGTTGAGTGGATTTAGCAAAAAAGAAGCCGAAGTTTTTGATAGAGAAGTATCCGCAGCGGCCAGCGCAGTCGAGAGGATTCTGTCAGAAGGTCTTGATGCGGCTATGAATGAATTCAACGGAATGGATTATATGCTATGAATTATTTAATTGATATTCTCGATCAACTTGAAGAATACAAGGATATAAAAGACAAATTAAAGGGGGATAGCTCGATTTACATCCATGGGATGGTTAAAGAGAGCATCCCGCATTTCATATATGCTCTTCAAAAGGATTTAGAGAAGAGCATTTTTGTAGTTGTCCGAGATGAACTTAGGGCAAAAGAAATCTTTGAATCTGCTTCGAGTATCCCGGATATAAATTTGAGTTTTTATCCAAAGAGCGAGATAGGATTTTACAATATCAAGCCATTGGAATCTGATTCAGACAGACAGAGAATTCAGACCATGAATAGCCTTGCAAAAGGAGAGAGATCGATAATCATAGCTTCTCAGGAGGCTCTAGTAAAAAAGATATCGACACCTAAATACTTTATAAAATCGACTTTGAATATAAGGATAGATGATGAAGTGGATATAGATAATCTCGTGAAGAAACTTGGGATTATGCAATATGAGAGAGTTTCAACAGTCGAATCAAAGGGTCAATTCGCAGTAAGAGGCGGAATAATAGATATTTATCCAATAGATTATGAGGACCCAGTTAGGGTTGAGCTCTTCGATACAGAGATAGATTCTATAAGGACATTTAGGATTAGCGATCAGAGATCTGTTTCAAATATAGATTCTTTTACGGTAACTCCGGCAAGGGAATTTTTGCTGACTGAAGCAGATAAAGACAATATACTAAAGGGAATTCAAAGAGATCTGGACAAGGCTGAGAATTCAGTGATGTATGGTATCGATAAAGATTTGCTCATAGAAAAATTTGAAGAGATAAGATCATTTGTTGAAAGCGATATAATACTGTCGAATCCTGATCTCGTGATGCCGTATATAAAGAAAAACAGCTATTCATCGATCTTAGATTATCTCGACAGAGATACGGTCGTAGTATTTGAAGATGTCGCTAGAATTTATGACCGGGCATCGGAAAATGAAAAGAGATATGACGAGGATTTAAGCTATCAGATCGAAAAGGGAGAGGTATTTTCTTCTCATGAGAAGATACCATTTAGATTTAAAGATATATTAAAAGAAGTAAAAGAATTTAATTTAATAAATATAACTCAATTGACAAAGAGGACAAGCCTTCTAAGCCCTGATTCAGAAGCTAAGATCACCACAGTCGAAACTCAAGGATATAATAGAAATTTTACTCTTCTAAAAGAAAATATTGAGGAATATGTATATCGCGGTTATAAGACTGTGATAATGGCGCAAAATAAGGAAAAGGCAGAGAGCTTAATCGGCTTATTGGCGTCTGAAGGGATTAATGCCAATTATAGGGAAAATCTGTCAGACGAGTTAAAGACATCTCAAGTTATCGTAACGCCATTTTCATTTTCAAAGGGATTTGAATACAAAAAGCTGAAGCTAGTATTTATAACTCATAATGAGATATATGGAAAGAGCCTCAAAAAAAATATAAGAAAGAAAAAAAAGAAGCTGACAGGACAGGAAATCATATCATATTCCGACTTGGTGGCTGGAGACTATATAGTTCATGAAAATCACGGTATTGGAATATATCGGGGAATAAAACAGATTGAGGTTGCCGGAAAGGTGAAGGATTATCTCGTCTTGGAATATAGAGGAACCGACAAATTATTTATACCGACAGATCAGATGAATCTTATTCAAAAATATATAGGAGCAGATGCCAGATCTCCCAAGCTAAATAAGCTCGGTGGAGCTGAATGGATTAAGACGAAGCAGAGAGCCAAGAAGGCATTGGCACAAATAGCAGATGACTTGGTTGAATTATATGCTAAGAGGTCAAAGCAAAAGGGATTCTCTTTTTCTACCGATACTCCATGGCAAAGGGAATTTGAAGATGCATTTATATATGAAGAGACGGGCGCTCAAATCAGATCTATAAAAGAAATCAAGGGAGATATGGAATCTGATAAGCCTATGGAGAGATTATTATGTGGCGATGTCGGATACGGAAAGACAGAAGTTGCATTTAGAGCGGCATTTAAAGCGATAATGGACGGCAAACAGGTGGCTTTTTTAGTGCCGACGACCATACTCGCTCAGCAGCATTATCTAACTGCAGTCGAGAGATTTAAGGATTTTCCTGTTAAAGTCGAGATGATATCGAGATTTAGAACCGCGAGTCAGCAGAGTAAGATATTAAAAGATGTATCGGGTGGATATGTCGACCTATTGATTGGAACTCATAGGCTTTTGTCAAAGGATTTGAAATTTAAGGATCTAGGTCTTTTGATAATAGACGAAGAGCAGAGATTTGGAGTAAGGCATAAAGATAAATTAAAGGTCCTTAGGGAAAATATCGATGTATTGATGCTAAGTGCGACGCCAATTCCAAGAACACTTCAGATGGGACTTGTCGGAATAAAAGATATGAGTCTTTTAGATGAAGCGCCGGAAGAAAGATATCCGACGACTACATATGTAGTTGAATACGAACCCATGGTCATAAGAGAAGCGGTAATAAGGGAGATTGAGAGAGGAGGACAGGTCTATTTCGTATACAATAGAGTATATGATATAGATGAAATGGCTTTCAAATTAAAAGAGCTCATACCCGAAGCTGAAATTATAACAGCACATGGCAGGATGAGAGAAAGATCTCTAGAAAAAGTAATGATAGATTTTACAGAGGGAAAATACGATATACTTTTATCTACATCCATTATAGAAACTGGACTCGATATCCATAATGTCAACACAATGATAATATATAATGCTGACCATATGGGGCTATCTCAGCTGTACCAACTTAAAGGTAGGATTGGAAGGGGAGATAGGACATCTTATGCTTATTTTACTTATGAGAAAGGCAAGAGCCTGACCGAAATATCTGAGAAAAGGCTCAAAGCGATAAGAGACTTCACTGAATTTGGATCCGGATTCAAAATTGCAATGAGGGATCTCGAATTGAGGGGAGCTGGAAATATACTGGGTGAAAGTCAGCATGGACATATCGACCAGATAGGATATGATCTATATGTAAAAATGCTGGAGCAAGCTATAAAATACGCTAAGGGCGATATGGTAGAAGAGAAGGAGAGAGAAATAAATATAGATATGGGAATAGACAGCTATATCCCTTCAGACTATATAGTATCAAACTCTTCAAAGATAGAGATATATAAACGAATTGCTTCAATAGACAGCCTAGCTGAACTGGAAGACATGATCGGAGAATTGATCGATAGATTTGGAGATGTTCCAAAGCCTGTTGTAAATGTGATGTATATATCTCTGATTAAATCCTTGGCGCAAAAAATAGGATTCACACAGATAATCGGAAAAGAAGGCAAGATAATATTCGAATATGAAGATATGGATTTATTTTCTATAGAGGAATTTAAATATTTGAGCGACGAATTCAAAGACTCGCTCGAGTTTAGCCTATCAACTCCTCCTTCGCTGATAATAAAAGCTGAAAAGAGGAGATTAAATAAGGGATATCTCTTATTAGATAAGATAATTAAATATAAAAAGAGTGGAAAAGCTTGAAAGATGTTTTAAAACCTATATAATATTGAGAGTAGGTAATAAACAAAAAATTGAAATGGAGATGAGTTAATGAAGAAAATTGCAAAGTTGATGGCTTTTATAATGGCTGTATCAATCATGATTTCCGGTTGTGCCAGTAAGCCTAAAGACGCGATAGCTAAAGTGAATGGGGATTATGTGACTAAAGAAGAATTCGATAGAGAATATAATATATTCAGAAAGATGCTTTACGGATTTATGACTGATGAACAGATGGAAGAAGCTGACGAGCAAAGCGGTCAGTCGCCGAAGTCTCAACTCGAATCACAGATTACAGATGTCTTGGTCATGGACAAGATAATGAAAGAAGAGCTAAAAAAGAAAAAAGCTGAAGTGACTGAAGAAGAAATCAAAAAAGGCAGAGAAGATATGATCGAACAGTCCGGAGGAGAAGAAAAGTTTAAAGCTCAACTTGAAGAAACAGGACTTACAGATGAAGATATTCAAAATGTAATAGCAAGGGGATTGAGACAAGAAAAGCTAATCGATAAATATATTGAAGAGCATCCTGTAACTGATGAGGAAGTAAAAAATCATTTCGAAGAGAATAAAGACAGATATGTTAAATATGATGTTGCACATATACTTGTAGATACAGAAGAAGAAGCTAAAGAAATTAAAAAGCAGATCGAAGAAGGAGCCGATTTTGAAGAAATAGCTAAAGAAAAATCAAAAGATGAAGGTACTAGTGCAAATGGAGGAAGTTTAGGGGAAGTAAATCTTCAAACTAATTTTGTTCCAGAGTTTTTGGAAAAAATGAAAGAAATGAAATCTGGAGAGATTTCAGAACCTGTTAAAACTCAATTTGGTTATCATATAATATATGTCAAAAATATAGCTGATAATCTAGATGATATTAAATCTGAAATTGAGAAAGAATTATCTTCAACTGAATTCCAAAAATATATACATGAACTTTATGAAAAAGCAGATATTGAAATCTACAAGCCAAAAACAGAAGTAGAAAATAAAACTGAAAGCAATAAGCAAGAAGATAAAGAAGGAAAAGATAAACAAGAACAGGAAAATACTGAAAGCCAAGAAAAAGAAGATAAAACTGAAGAAAATAAGTCGGATGATAATTAATCATCTATAAATAAAGGCCGCGTTTCGTGGCCTTTATAATATTTTAAATCTATATGAATAGCATTAAAAAGTTTATATTTAGAAATAAATAACGATTATCACTATCAGTCCCAAGTACTTAATAATGAAATGTAGATAATTATTAATAATTCGCAAATAGATGCAAAAAAATGTGGGAAAATAGCTATTTTTAGTTGAAATTTGCGAGTAAGTCGGGTATAATCATTATAGATTTAAAAGTGCTTTTCTAAATTTATAATTTAGTTTTAAACTTTTATTTCGATTTAATTAGGCAGTTATTATTTATATAGACATGGCGCAAAAAAGAAGGAGGAGATAAGTTAATGAATAAAGCTGAATTGTTAGCTAGTATTTCAGAAAAAAGTAACTTAACTAAAGTTGAATCAGAAAGAGCTTTAAATGCATTCCTTGAAACTGTTCAAGAGACTCTTGCAAAAGGCGAAAAAGTTCAACTAGTTGGTTTCGGAACATTTGAAGCTAGAGAGAGAAAAGCTAGGGAAGGAAGAAATCCTAGAGACCCTAAAGAAGTTATAAAAATTCCTGCATCTAGAGCACCTGTTTTTAAAGCAGGAAAATCATTAAAAGAAGCAGTTAATAACAAGAAGAAAAAATAGATTTCAATAAATTGGAATCCAAATGGGCAAAGCCCATAAAACCAGGGCAGCTCTATAGAGCTGCTCTTTATGTATTTAAAGGAGCGATTATGAGAATAGATCTTTTCTTGAAGAATTCAAGAATTATAAAAAGAAGGACGATTGCAAAGCAGGCCTGTTCTGCCGGAAGGGTATTGATCAATGATAAGATGTGCAAAGCAGGAGACGAAGTAAATATTGGAGATATAATAGAAGTCAGATTTGGATCAAATAGTCCCAAATTCAGAGTGAAAGAGATTTTGTCCACTTCAAACAAAGACAATATGGATAAGATGGTCGAGGTAGTAGATTAGATATAAGAGATGACAAGATTTAAACATGACCACAATTGGCAGAGGCGACCAATGGCTTAAATCTATTTTAATATATTTTTTCATCCTTTTATGCCCCTTGTCTTTAATATATTTTCATTGTATAATTAGTACAATAGCAGAAATGGGGTGTGGTTATGAATGGCAGGAGAAGAAGTCGACCTGTTAAGAAGAGCTTTGCGAGGAGAATATATCCTCTTGTCCTGATTGTCGGAGTGGTATTTTCAATTTATTTTATGAGCGTATTTATCGAACAATCTTATTCGATGGCGGACTTAAATAAACAGATTGAATTAAAACAAAATGAAGTTAAAGAATTGAACAAAGAAATTTCTTCTCTCGAGGCTGAACTTGAAATAGCAGATACCCCGGAATTTATAGAAAAAGTTGCCAGAGAGAAATTGAAAATGGTTGGACCAAGAGATATTATATATCAAGATGAAGATCGACAGGATGAAGGAGAATAGATTTTATTATTTTATTTGACAATGTCTAAATTTCAATATATAATGAACCAAAGTAATAGAAATGTCTCAAGACATTTCTCAAATAAAATTTTAGGAGGAAATTGGTTTTCATGTCGATTGCTATTGGAGACATACTGGAAGGTAAGGTTACGGGAATTACAAATTTTGGAGCATTTGTCACTTTGCCTCATGGAAAAAACGGACTTGTACATATATCCGAAATCTCAAGGGATTATGTTGAGAAAGTCGAAGACTATCTGAAAAAGAACGATATCGTAAAGGTTAAGGTGCTTACTATTTCCGAAGATGGAAAAAAGATAAGCCTATCCATCAGACAGGCCGAGCCGCCTAAGAAGGCAGGATCGGTACCACCTAAAGAGGTGATTTTAAATGAGCCCAAGCAAAGGGATATGTCATTTGAGGATATGATGGATCAGTTTATGAAAGATAGTAATGACAGATTCGATGACATAAAATCTCGAGACGGCAAAAGAGGGGTAGGTCAAAGGTTTAAGAGTAAGAAGACCAATATTTGATTTTAAAAGCCGATGACAAATTAAGATGATTTAATGGAATCATTTATTTATTAATATAAAAGCTGGATAAACGGCGATAAGGGCTGTTGGAGAATATTGTCATTCTGCAACAGCCCATTGTTTTTATGGAGAAAAAATGTTAAAAAAAGTTTTGGATAATATAATCGAATATAATTTAATAGATAGAGACTATACTGTCATAGCAGGAGTATCGGGCGGTTACGACTCCATGGTCATGCTTCATTGCCTAATGAGGATAAAGGATATGATAGGCTTTGATATAGAAGTCGCTCATATAAATCATATGATAAGAGCTGAAGCCGACGGAGATGAAGAATTTGTAAGGCGATATGCCGAGTCGAATAAATTGACATTTTCTTCTAAGAGGGAGTCTATGGATAAACTCGCAGCGGATTTGAAGATCAGTTCAGAGGATGCGGGTCGCCGAATAAGATACTCTTTTTTCAATTCAATTTGCGATAAAAAAGAAAAAGCAGTAATTGCGGTAGCTCATAATCTCGATGATCAGGTGGAGACTGTATTGCTGAATATGATGAGAGGGTCGGGCCTTAATGGTCTGACTGGTATGAGATTTAAATCTGGGAATATAATCAGACCTCTGCTTAGTATCAGTAGATCCGAGATCGAAGAATACGCTAAAGATAATTCTATAGATCATAGGGAGGATATTACAAATCGACAATCGATTTACAGGAGAAATTCCATAAGAAATAAACTCATTCCTTTTATCGAAGAAGAATACAATCCAAATATAAAAAAGACGATATTTAATATGAGTGATTTGATTACCGAACAAATGGATATAATTGATAGGGTTACAGAAGAAAATTTAGATAGAATTCTGGTGGGTAAAACTGAGAGTCATTATATACTGTATAGGGATGAATTTAATGATTGCGATGAGGCTTTGAGGAATAATATCCTAAGAAAGATCATTATGGATTTAAAGGGGACTTTAGATGGTTTTGAGAGAAATCATTTAGAGCAGTTTACAAAAACTGCCAAGGCAAAAACCGGAAAATATATGAATATTAATAATATAAAAGTTTCCAATATATATGATAAAATAAAAATAGGAAAAGAGGATTTTTTAGAATCTGATAAAAAAAGAGAAATCATAATAAGTACATCTGCCCCAGGGAGATATAAATTTGGCAGATATGAGATTGAGATAAGTATAATCGACGGGTATTCATATAAAAAAATGAAGAATACATCTTATTTTAGCTTGGATGAATTAGGAGATAAAATCAAGGTCAGAACTAGGAGAAATGGCGACTTTATATATCCTTATGGCATGAGAGGAAGAAAGAAAATAAAGGATATTTTTATAGATGCAAAAGTTGAGAAATCAAAAAGAGATGAAATACCCATAATTACTACATATTCTGATGAGATAATATGGATTGCAGGTTTTCGAAGGTCATCTCTTTATACTGTTAAGAGCGAAACTAAAAAAATATTGCGAATTAAGATAGGAGAAAAAAATGAAAGCTAGAGGAAATTATATTAAGGAAGTCCTTATCCACGAAGAACAATTGCAGACGAGAGTTAAAGAACTGGGAGCGCAGATAACCGAGGACTACAAGGATTTAGAGGAAGATTTACTTTTAATAGGAATATTAAAAGGCGCTGTGGTTTTTATGGCCGATCTTATAAAAGAGATAGAAATACCTGTAATGATGGATTTTATGTCTGTATCGAGCTATGGAAAGGGAAGAACTGAATCCAGCGGAGTCGTCAGGATATTAAAGGATTTGGATGAGGATATTCAAGACAAAAATATATTAATCGTAGAGGATATAGTGGATTCAGGGCTCACGCTATCTTATTTAAAGGATATAATGCTAAGGCGTGGAGCTAAATCCGTCAGGATAGCAAGTCTTTTAAACAAACCGCATAGAAGAAAAAATGAAGTAAAAATAGATTATTGCGGCTTTGAAGTTCCCAATATGTTTATCGTCGGTTATGGTATAGATTATTCCGAGAAATACAGAAATTTAACTTATATCGGAGCTCTTGACGAATCTGAGTATTAGTAAAATCTGATTAATTAGATTGATTTTAAAATATTTTAATGTTACAATTATTAAATGTAAGTTTCATGGTCGGTCTTTAAATAAATTGTTTTATTTCTTAAATTTATTTAGAGATTGACTAAAAATATACGAGAAAGGGGGATAAATTTGAATAAAAAACTCAAAGGCACACCTATATATTTAATCTTATTGCTGCTACTTGCTCTCGCTATTTCAAGACTAGGCAGATCGGTGCCGCAGGCCGAAGAAATATCGATATCTAAATTCATAGAATACATCAATAACGGCGAAGTAGAGAGCATAGTTCAACAGGGACCAAATTATGTAGCTGAATTAAAAGATAAAGGCGAAGTAAAGATATATAGATCAGATGACGATTTTTATAAAAATTATATAAAAGAAAAAGTCGACAATCAAGAAATCGAGATGAAAGAGGAACCCATACCCAAGCCTTCTTGGATAATGGAATTATTGCCCTCGATAGTGCTTATCGGAATATTGCTCGGAGCTTGGTATTTATTTATGACTCAAACTCAGGGTGGCAATAGCAAAGTGATGAGCTTTGGTAAGAGTAAGGCAAAACTGCATCGAGAAGAAGGCGAGATGATTAACTTCAATGATGTAGCCGGACTGGTCGAGGAAAAAGAAGAACTCGGAGAGATAGTCGACTTCTTAAAAGACCACAGAAAATACACTGAGCTTGGAGCCAGAATCCCTAAGGGAGTATTGATGGTGGGTCCACCGGGAACCGGTAAAACATATTTATCAAAAGCTGTAGCAGGAGAGGCGAAAGTGCCTTTTTACAGCATAAGTGGATCCGATTTCGTAGAGATGTTTGTCGGAGTTGGAGCTTCAAGAGTTAGAGATTTATTTAATGAAGCTAAGAAAAATGCGCCATGTATAGTATTTATCGACGAGATAGATGCGGTTGGCAGAAGAAGGGGTGCAGGACTCGGCGGAGGTCATGACGAGAGAGAACAGACATTAAACCAGCTATTAGTCGAGATGGACGGCTTTAGCACCAATGAAGGTATAATTGTCATGGCAGCTACGAATAGACCGGATATATTAGACCCGGCTATACTTAGACCGGGAAGATTTGACAGGCAAGTATTTATAGGACTTCCGGATGTGAACGGAAGAGAAGCCATACTTCATGTTCACACTAGAAATAAGAAATTAGAACCAGATGTGAATCTCAGATCGATTGCAAAGACTACATCGGGATTTACGCCTGCTGATTTGGAAAATTTATGTAATGAAGCAGCTCTGCTTACAGCTAGGATGAATTTAAAGGCGATAACCAGAGATATATTTGAAGAGGCAGCTATCAAAGTTGTAGCAGGACCTGAAAAGAAATCTAAGGTGGTCGTGGAGAAGGAAAGAGTTCTTACGGCATATCACGAAGCAGGACATGCCATAGTTTCAAGATTATTGCCGGATACTGACCCGGTTCATATGATAACAATTATTCCGAGGGGGATGGCTGGTGGATTCACCGCATATATTCCAAAGGAAGATACGAATTATCATACTAAAAAGGGAATGGAGCACAGCTTGATATCTTTACTCGGAGGAAGAGCGGCTGAAGATTTAGTTTTAGATGATATATCAACCGGAGCTTCAAATGATATCGAGAGAGCGACCAAGATAGCGAGAAGCATGGTAACAATTTACGGTATGAGCGAGAGACTCGGACCTATGAAATATGGTACAGATGACGAAGATGTATTTTTAGGAAGGGATTTTGGAAGAAGTAGAAATTATTCTGAAGAAGTCGCTGCCGAAATCGACGACGAGATGAGAAAGCTTATAAATAATGCATATAGCACTGCTCTGAGTCTGCTCGGTGAAAATATCGACGTACTCCATGCCATAGCCAAAGAATTGCTCGACAAAGAGACTCTTAATTCTGACGAGTTTGAAGCTTTATTTCAAAGGCATAGCAAGCCCAATGGAAAGGTAGAGCCGCATGAGCAATTAGGTAAAGTAAAAGAGATGGATAAGCGAATTAAAGATAATCTCGAACATGGCGAGCCGACTGAAAAAGAAGCCGATACCGAATTTAATCCGATAAATATCGACGACAGTTCAGATCAGAATTCTGAAATTAATTCGGAAGAAGATGAAATAGATAATGACTAAAAATTAAAGAACCCGAGAGGGTTCTTTAATAATAAGTATATCGATTGGAGGTAATTATGAAACAAAGTGACATAATTCTCGCGCTATACACGATGTTATTCGCATTTGTTTGTTATACAGGATATAAGATATTTCAGGTCAGAAAGAATATCAGCCATCAACAGCATCTATTTTCTCAAAGGCCGAGGATACTCCATTATATATTGATAGGACTTTTGATATCCATGATATTCTTGGTTGACGGATTATATCTTAGATTAATTTTGACCGGTATCTCAATCTATTTTATTTACAATGCGACAGAGAGAATATCGATATCGGAATCGGGTATATATCATAATGGAAAACTCGATTCATGGAAGGAAGTCAAGCAGTGGAGCTTCGATGAGAAAAAAGAGAATCTAATAATACAAACATCTCATCCAAAACCAAATAATATCAGAGTCTATCCGACTAGAAAGGAAGATAGGCAGAATATAAATATGCTGATAAGAAATTATAAGCAGAAAAAGAAAAGGAAATAAAATTGAACGGATATTTAGATGATATTGAGGGAATAAAAGTCGGTCATTATACAAATGAAGAATCTAGAACTGGGTCAACAGTAATAGTCTTCGATGAGGGAGCGGTATGTGCTGCCGATATAAGAGGAGGAGCTCCGGGAACTAGGGAGACCGATCTTTTAAATCCGGAATGTCTAGTTGAGAAGGTCAATGCAATACTTCTGACTGGAGGTTCTGCTTTCGGACTTGATGCGGCATCTGGAGTTGTCAATGTATTAGAAAAAAGGAAGATGGGATTTAAAACAGAATTCGCATTTGTACCCATTGTTCCTGCAGCTGTTATTTACGACCTAGGCTCGGGAGACGGCAAAAGGCCGGATTTTAATTATGGGAAATACGCTACAGAAAATGCTCTGAACTTTCCCGAAACGCAGAGACTACAGGGGAGAGTTGGAGCCGGAAGGGGCGCTCTTGTAGGAAAGGCATTGGGAAATGGAAGGACGATGAAAGGCGGTCTGGGATCTTTTAGTTTAAAATCAGGAGATCTCATTGTATCGGCATTGATCGTGGTAAATGCATTCGGAGATATATATGATCGCGAAGGCTTAAATCAAATTGCCGGGCCATTGGATGACGAAGGAAATATGCTCTCGACAGAAGATTTATCACTCGAATTTAATAATAAAAATTCTCTTGAGAATACTACAATTGGGGTCATTGCTACCAATGCAAGACTCACAAAATCAGAACTCAAGAGGATATGCATTTCAGGTCATGACGCTTTTGCCAGAAGCATAAGGCCTGTTCATACTATTTTAGACGGAGATACTCTTTTTGCAGCTTCGATTGGGAATTTGCAGGCGGATATAATAAAGATATCTGTCATGGCTCAAAAAGCCGTTTCAGCTGCGATAGAATTGGCAATAAAAAATAATTAGCGACAGGTATCCCTTGAGGAACCGGATCGGAGGAAATATGAAAAACAGAATAAAAACGAGAACCTTAACCACAATAGGTCTCTTAGTCGGAATAATGATAGTGCTATCATCGACGCCTTTGGGATTCATACCCATAGGTCCGATTTTTGCGACTACAATTCACATACCTGTTATAATTGCAGCAGTGCTACTAGGCAAGAAGACGGGAGCTTTAATGGGATTGTTTTTCGGTTTATTGTCCCTAATAAGGGCATATACTCAACCGACCCCAACGGGCTTCATCTTTATGGATCCACTTGTATCTTTACTTCCTAGAGTGCTTATGGGATATATGACGGGTTTATTTTATGAGAAGATAAAAGACTTAGAATCATCTTCATTAAAAAAATATTCTATTGGAATTTTATCTATTCTCGTAATTTATATAATCTATGGTATTATCAAGTCAGGATTTGGATTTTCTGCTAATTTTACAAGTTATATACTCGTGATACTTTCTCTGGGCATAGGGATCATGATAATCAAATCCAAAGACGATAGCGCATCTCTTTATTTAACCGCCATAATCGGCACCGGTATAAATACTTTTTTGGTGCTCGGAATGGTTTATCTTATTCACGCAAAGACATTTCTCGAAGCTGTCGGGAAGTCTGGCGATATCGCCTTGAATATAATTCTCTCAATCGCCATGATAAATGGACTTCCCGAAATGCTTATAGCCGGGATAATCGTGTCTGCGATTTGTAAAATAGCCTTAAAAAATAAATTAATTTAAAGGAGCAAATATGTTACTTGTAATCGATATAGGGAATACGAATATAGTCTTTGGAATTTACAAGGGCGATGAGCTGGTTCACAATTGGAGGATATCTTCAAATAATCAGAGTTCATCTGATGAATACGGATTGATTTTAAGACAGCTTTTAAATGTAAATGGAATAAATTTTGAAGATATAAATGATATCATAATGGCGTCTGTAGTTCCAAAGCTTACGCATACTATTCCGACGATGTGTGAGAGATATATAGGGCTTAAGCCCCTCATCGTAGGAGCTGGAATTAAGACCGGAATAAATATAAAATACGACAATCCTAAAGAAGTGGGAGCTGACAGGATAGTCAATTCAGTTGCTGGATTCGACCTATTCGGCGGACCCTTGATAATAGCTGATGTCGGTACTGCAATCAGCTTTGATGTGATAAATGAAAAGGGCGATTATCTGGGCGGTGCAATTGCTCCGGGAATCGGAATTGCGAGTGATGCTCTATTTATGAGAACTTCAAAACTACCAAAGGTAGAATTGATGGAGCCTGAAAATGCAATCGGCAAGACGACAATACAGAGCATGCAGTCGGGGATAGTATTCGGATATATCGGTCTTATAGACGGTATAATCGAGAGACTAAAAAAAGAAATCCCCGGAGGTGAAGCTGAAGTTATAGGAACGGGTGGATTCAGTAGATTGATTTCTCAAAAAAGCAAATATATAAGCCGAACTGACCCACTACTTACATTATACGGATTGAAATTGATATATGAAAAAAATAAATAAATATATGGCTCCTATGGCGGGAGTTACAGACAGGGCATTTAGAGAGATACTAAAAGAACATTCAGCTGATATTTGCTTTACAGAGATGGTAAATGTAAAGGGCCTCTACTATGGAGATGAAGGAACTTCGAGAATACTCGACATATCAGAGCAAGAAAAAAATACGGGAATTCAGATATTTGGTCGTGATCCGATCATCATAGCAAAAGTTATAGATGAGAAGCTAAATCACATCGACAATCTCGCCGTATTAGATTTTAATATAGGATGTCCGGCTCCGAAGATATTTAAAAATAAAGAGGGATCTTATCTTATGAAAGAGCCGAAACTGGTATATGAAATACTCAAGAAGATGGTAGAGGTTTCAAGGCATCCGGTATCAGCAAAGATAAGGCTCGGAGTAGATGAAAACTCTAAAAACTACTTAGAGATAGCAAAAGCTGCGGAAGAAGCTGGAATTGAAAGACTAACCATACATCCAAGAACCAGGGAATCATATTATTCGGGTAAAGCTGATTGGAATGCAATTAAGGAAGTAAAAGAAAATATCAGCATACCTGTAATAGGCAATGGAGATATATTTTCAGGAATTGATGCACTCGATATGATTGAGATGACGGGCTGCGACGGTATAATGGTGGCGAGAGGAGCCTTAGGTAATCCATTTATTTTTGAGGAAATTGACGCTGCTTTAGAAAATAGAGAATATTATCCTCCAAGCTTTGAAGACAGATATGAAATTATAAAAAAACATTATAAGAAAATATTGGAGTATAAGCCGGAAAAAGTAGCAATAAGAGAGATGAGAAAACATATAGCATGGTATCTCAAAGGTCTTCCCGGTTCAAATAAAATAAAAAATGATATCAATACTTCAGATACTATAGAAGATGTTTTTGATATACTCAATAGATGGCAGGAGAAATTGTTGTCAGCTTGACAAAAAATCAAAAATATTGTAATATTCGCATTATTAAGAAGAAAATTATGAGGGAGATAATATGAATCAAAACGAAGTCATTTTAACTAAAGAAGGTCTTAAAAAACTAGAGGATGAGTTAAATCACAGAAAGACGAAAGTTAGAAAAGAGATAGCAGAAAAATTAAAAGTCGCAAGAGGATTTGGAGATCTTTCAGAAAACGCCGAATATGACGAAGCTAAAAATGAGCAGGCGCAAAATGAGGACAGGATCCTAAAGATAGAAGATATGCTCATGAAGGCCGAGACCATAGACGAATCTAATATATCTAAAGATGAAGTGGGGCTGGGTTCAAAAGTTAAATTATACGATTATTCTTTTAAAGAAGAAGTAGAATACACTATAGTCGGCTCTGCGGAGGCGGATCCGATCAATGGAAAGATTTCAAATGTTTCTCCCGTAGGAAATGCTCTTTTAGGTTGCAAAAAAGGAGAAAAGATTAAAGTAGACACGCCGGGAGGACTTGACGAGTACGAAATTTTAGACATTAGTAAATAATATCCAAGGAGGAAATATGTCAGAGGAACTGAATTTAAATGAGATGCTTCAGATCCGTAGAGATAAGCTTGACAGCCTTATAGAGGAAGATAAAGATCCTCATAAGATCGGAAAATTTGAAGATAGAGTTTTTGCAAAAGATATTCAAGAAAAGTATGAAGAATACGAAGGAAGCAGCGTGAGAGTTGCGGGAAGGATTATGTCGAGAAGGGGGCATGGAAAAGTCAATTTCATGCATCTTCAAGATTCCACAGGTAGAATCCAATTATTTAACAGATTAAATGAACTCGGAGAAGAAGAGTACGAAGAAATTAAAAAATTGGATATTGGAGATATAGTCGGTGCAGAAGGAGAGGTATTCACTACAAAGACCGGCGAGATATCGATAAGAACTAAAAAGATAACTCTGCTTACCAAATCCCTTCAGATACTGCCTGAAAAATTCCATGGACTAGTAGATCCTGACTTGAGATATAGGCAGAGATATGTCGATTTAATCGTAAATCCGGAAGTAAAAGATGTCTTTATTATGAGAAATAAAATAATAAAGTCGATCAGGAGATTTTTGGATGATAGGGGATTTTTGGAAGTAGAAACCCCAATACTGAATACAATAGCCGGAGGAGCTGTAGCCAGACCATTTATAACTCATCACAATACACTCGATATAGATATGTACCTTAGGATAGCAAATGAATTATATCTAAAGAGATTGATAGTCGGAGGATTTGAAAAAGTCTATGAGATGGGTCGGATGTTTAGGAATGAAGGTATGGATTCCACTCATAATCCCGAATACACTGCAGTAGAACTCTATGCGGCTTATGAAGACTATGAATATATGATGGAACTAACAGAGGAATTGGTTCATTATATTGTAAAAGAAGTAAGAGGATCATCAGAGATTGAGTATCAGGGTAATAAACTCGACTTCACACCTCCTTGGAATAGAATGAAGATGACTGATGCTATAAAGGAGTATACGGGAATCGACTTTGAAGAAATCAAGACAGATGAAGAAGCTATAAAATTAGCAAAGGAAAAGGGCATAGAAATCGAGCCGAACTTCACTAGAGGACATATAATCTCTGAATTTTTTGAAGAATTTTGCGAAGATAAATTGATTCAGCCTACATTTATCACGCATCATCCGGTTGAAATAAGTCCTCTTTCAAAGAGAGATCCGGAGGATCCTAGATACACTCATAGATTTGAAGCATTTGTAAATACAAAAGAAATAGCCAATGCATTTAGCGAATTAAATGATGCAAGGGATCAGAGAGAGAGATTTGAAGAGCAGGTAAGAGCTAGAGAAGGCGGAGATAAAGAAGCCCATATGATGGATAATGACTTTATAAATGCTCTTGAAGTCGGTCTGCCTCCTACGGGTGGACTAGGTATCGGCGTCGACAGATTAATAATGATAATAACGAATAGAGATTCCATAAGAGATGTGATCTTATTCCCGACGATGAAGCCACTTGGTGGGCAAAGTCCAGTAAATCAAGATTCTGAGGGAGAAAATGCCGAAGCTTATGACCAACTCAAGACCGATTTAGAAGAAATTGATTTTTCTAAGGTAAAAGTTGAGCCTTTGTTTGAAGATATGATTGACTTTGAAATCTTTTCTAAGGCTGATTATAGAGCAGTAAAGGTTATTAACTGTGAAGAAGTACCTAAGAGTAAGAAACTCTTAAAATTCACTCTTGATGATGGAACTGATAAAGAAAGAGTTATTCTAAGTGGGATTAAAGAAAATTACAGTGCAGAAGAATTAGTTGGAAAGACACTGCTTGCTATCTGTAACCTTCCACCAAGAAAGATGATGGGAATTGATTCCGAAGGAATGATTATCTCAGCCATTCACGATGAAGAAGGAAAAGAAAAGTTAAATCTCATAATATTAAGCCCTAGAATTCCAGCAGGGGCAAAAATGTATTAAAAAGAACATGATAAAGATTTTAAAAGGCTGAGGTGAAAACTTCAGTCTTTTTCTGTGCATTAACTATGTCGTTAATTATTTTCTACTGAAAATGATTTTTTATTTGATACAATTATTGTAATAATTAAAAAACAAACAAGATGAAGTGAGAAATAAAATCTAGCGGTTGTTTGTTTATATAAATTATCTAGAAGTTTTATGAGCAAAGTATATATATCCACTGTAACTTTTATTGATAGGCAAGAATCAAATTATCATATAAATATGTAGGACGAATTTCTGAGCATTAAATAATGATATTTATAGTTAACTAGGTGGAGTAAGCTTAATGAAGTTTTAATACGATAGAAAGATTATTAGAGGCTAGTTAAATGCGTTTGAGTATGAAAATTAAAGTGAGCAAGCGAAGTCACAGACGCTATCTAGGGGATCTGTGTCGTGATTATAATAAGAGAAAATAGTAACCGATGGTTATTGGATTTCAAGCACTTTAGGTGAAGTCATGGGACTACAATTGAATGATTTAAACTTTTATGAAAGATTAATTATTGTAGAGCATACATCGGTATATTATAGTAAAGGCAAGGGATTAGGCAATAAATATTCCATTGATATACCAAATACTAAAGCAGGAATAAGAAAAATTCCGATGACTGAAAAGGTATAAGAAGCTTTCTTGTTGGAAGTAAAATGCAAAAAGCATTTGAAATTGAGTGCGAAGATACAATTGATGCTTATAATGATTTTGTGTTTATAAATCGCTTTGGTAAAGAACACAATAATCCTTTGAATAAGTCATTAAGAAGAATTGTAAGAGAATGTATTTAAAAATTCTAGAGTGAAATAAAAGCAAGAAAGAAAAAGTGGTACTAGTACCACTTTTAAGTAATCATATTTTTAGACATACAACTAAAATGAATGAACAAAATATTAATACAAAAGGAAAGTGGTCCAATTTAGGTCATGCAGATATAATGACTATAATTTATATCTTCTCAGATGCAATTGAAGACTTTTAAATAAATCATATGGAGGAATCATTTGAAAGAAAGATGAGTTCATTATAAAAGATAAAATCATCTTACGAACGATTTTTACAATTTAACCTAGATTTAGGGTCATTTGTAGACATTTATTAAGTAAAGAATAAAACTAATAAAGCTGATACTAGCAATCTTTATAGACATATAGTTAGATATTCGTAATTTAGCAAGGATTTCCCGATAATGAAGCTGATAGATTAATCTGTTGAAATTATATTTATTTAAATATATAATGAATGTAGAATTTAAATTTAAAATAAGGATGATTTAATGAAAATAAAAATTATATTTCTATTAATGGCTATTTTTTTGACGGGATGTGCTGAAACAGCTATCACTGATGACTTGGCAGGAAAAATTGATAAAAACAAGAAAGTGAAGTATATAGTCGTCAGTTCTGAAGAAAAAGACAAGGCCATGTATATACTATCTGGAGAAATTGGAGAAGAGAAGACGAAAGAGGAAAGAGAAGTCGAAGAATTAAAAGAAAAAAAGAGAGAGCAGAGAAAGCAGATCGAACAGGAACAAGAAGAAAATAAAGATAAGCCGGAGACGAAAAATGAAAAACCTCAAGTCGAAGAAAAGACCAATGAAGATACTGATAGCCAGAAAATACAGGTAAGTCCATCCGAAAATATCGAAACACAGGACGAGCATAATGAGATAGAGCATCCCACTGAGCAGGATATAGAAACTGATGATAATGAGATCGAAGATATTATAAACGAAGAACCGATAGACGATTATCAAATCGGAGATGAGCCGGGAGCGGCAGTCTTACCTGAAAGTCCATCAGAAACCGATGATTAGAAATAAAAAGAGGAGCCGCAAGGTTCCTTTTTAGATTCAGATAGATTTGAAGCATTATATAATATATAATTATAGAAGGAATATACGGAGGAAATCTCCGAAAGGAAAGATATTATGCGAGATAATAATACCATAATGGGTTTGATACTTGAGATAGCTAAAAATGACAATAGAATAAGAGCTGTATTTCAAACAGGTTCAAGAGTTAACCCTTCTGTAGGCAGAGATCTCATGCAAGATTACGATATAATCTACTGTGTAAGAGATGTAGAAGAATTTATCGAAGACGAAAGCTTTTTAGAAATCATGGGCGAGACCATATTGATTCACAAAAGAGAATCAATGAAGACATTGGGAAATGTATTTAATGAAGAATTCAATTATAGCTGTCTTTTCATCGACGGAGTCAAAATAGATTTTAAATTTTATCCCGTCGAGAAAATAAGCACATTGATAACCACAGAAACACTTCTCATGCTGCTTATGGACAAAGATAATCTCATAACCCAATTGCCTGCATCTTCAGATGTGAGCTATAGGGTCGCCAGACCGACTAAAAATGAATTTGAAGAAGCTACTCAGGAGTTTTTTTACAGACTCGTCGAGACGATGCCCTATCTATATAGAAGACAGATAATTGGAGCATATCATGCCTACCAGCCCGTGCTTAAAATATTAAATCTGATGCTCGGATGGTTTATCGCAGATGAGAAAGACTATAAGGTCAATCTCGGTAAAAACTTTAGAGAAGTCATTAAAAACCTCGATGAAGATTACGAGAGCATATATTTTGACATATATCCTTCCATGGATTCTGAAGATTTTTGGAAGTCAATCTTTGCCGTTTCCGCACTTTACAGAAAACTCGGACTTATTCTATCAGGCAGACTAGATTATATCTACCCTAAAGAGCTGGATGTAAAGGTTACAGCCTATACTAGAAAGATATGGCAAATGGCAAAAAAGGCTAGAATTCAATGATAAAAAGCAAAAGGTTACAATCTGTTAACAGTTTTTAATAATAAGATAATTGACAATTTTTAACTTATTTCTGAATCTATTTATAGATTTAGATATAATTTATAAAACAATGAGAAACTGATAAAATCAATGCTTTCAGCTAAAATAGAATACTCGAAAAGTTCATAAAAAAATTATTTTATCAGTCTAACAATATTATCTAGACTGAAAATTCTTAGCAATATAATTAAAAAAGAGATCAAAAATTAGGATAATAACTTGATATTTAATCGGAGACAAACTATAATATAGATACGAGGCAAGACCTCGTTCTAAATTACCCTTGATAAAACTTCCCAGTCGGGCGCCAATGCCTATAATAACTGCAATTATTTGACCGGGAAGACCAGAGGACCTTGAAAATACTAAAGCACTGAAATGAGTCCGCACATACTACGTAGCGCATCGATGCTACTTCAGGATGTGTCCACCCATTCGTAGACATCGATGTGGAGTGGATAAGTTAAGTGACAATATTTTCAGTTGTTGCGACTATCCTGCAATCATATGCAGCTTTAAAGTTGCACGACACTGACTTTGGGTGAGTCGAGTGTAGTTTAGAAAATAATATTAAGAGGAGTGATTAAACACATGAACAAAAGTTTAAGAAAAATCATGGCATTTGCATTAGTTCTTGTTATGGCGTTCACAACATTTGGACCTATTGCAATGGCTCAGAGTGTACAACCTACCCATGAGGCTTTGATTAACGAATACTATCGTGAAGACCATGGGTCGTTGTCATTAAAGTTTGAAGATTGCTTTAAGACATATTCGGTTAGTCTAAAAGTGCAGGATGACAAAG
>JAUNVF010000003.1 GCA_030537815.1 Tissierellia bacterium
AAGAGAAAAGTTAATTAAATTCAAGGAGAAAATTGATTATTATAGAAAGATATATGAACAGATGTCATTAAGTGATTTTGCTTATTTTCTAGCTTCGGACTCCGGTTATCTTTACTACTTGGAATCTCTTTTCATGGGCGGTCAAAAAGTTCAAAATCTTATGGCATTTATTAAGAGAATGAAGGAATATGAAGAATATTCGTATTCCGATTTAATCGGTTTTCTAAAGCATGTGGAGAGATTATTAAAATCTCCGTCTGAATCACTTGAGCCGACTCAGCTTTTATCAGAATCTGATAATGTAGTGAGGATAATGTCGATTCACAAAAGCAAGGGCCTAGAATTTCCCGTAGTTTTTTTAACCGATATGGAGAGAAGATTTAGTCTTCATGAGAGTAGAGATGCTTTTATCGTGGATAAAGAATTGGGAATTGGAGTTAAAGTAGCCGATCTTGAACTCGGATCTATCTATAATACTGCTTTTAGGAGAATTATCGAATCTAAGAAGTATTCTGAGATGAAATCTGAAGAGATGAGGCTATTATATGTAGCAACTACAAGAGCGATAGATTCTCTTTATCTGGTAGGTAAGGTTAAAGATGCTAAAAAATACATCAATTCAATAATTTCTACCCCTATAGATATAGGTATAAGAAATGCTAATAATATGCTCGACTGGGTAAGTCAAGTTTCTTTAAAAGACGAAATATTTAAAGATTCAGTTAAAGCTTATAGCGAATATGATTATTTTTCAAATTATTTTAAATCGGACGAAACTGAATGTTATAAATTGGAGATAAATGAATATTCTTCTGATATGGATACAAGCTTAAAGGCAAATAAAATCGAATATGATGCCGATATGCGATATGAAGCTGATTTCGATAAAATTTTTAAATTTGATTATCCTAATAAAAAGTATATCGATTTGCCTTATAAAAAAACTGTATCGGAAATTACAGCAAAGAATAAGCAGAAAACGGATGATACATTTGATTTTCCAGAATACTTTATCAGGGATGAGAAGGACTATTTAACTGACAAATTGCCGGATATAATGTTTTCGGAAAAAAGGATGAGTTCTGCAGAATTGGGAAGCTTAATCCATTTTGTTTTTCAAAATATCTCATATAAAAGACATGATATAAAATCCATCAAAGAAGAATTGAACCGCATGGAGTATATGGAATTAATAAATAATGATGAAAAAGAAGCTTTGAATCCCTCTATATTTGTAAATTTTTTTAAATCAGAACTGGGAGAAAGAGCAATTAGAAATATCGACAGTTTGAGAAGAGAAACTTCTTTTACTATGAAGTATGAAGATATATTTTTAGATGGTCAAGTTGATGGGTATTTTATAGAAGATGAAGAGATAGTATTATTTGATTTTAAGTCTGATCGGATTATATCAGAGGCTAAGTATTCTGAACAATTGAATCTCTATAAAAGAGCTTTGGAAAAAGCTACTGGATTAAATGTTAAAAAGATGTATATATACTGGATAAGATATGATAGGATTTCACAAATAGATTAAGAATATCGATTTGATTAATATTTTAATTGGTGATATAATTTTTGTAGCTAGGGGTGCCAACTAGGCTGAGAACTTATGTAACCCTTTACCTGATCCGGATAATGCCGGCGTAGGGAAGTGATTATGTCTTTTATGGACCCCATTTTTATGGGGTCTTTTTATTTAGGAGGGAAAATGAAAAATCAAAAATTATTGATGCTCGTCGAAGGCGGCATAATGATAGCATTAGCAACAGTATTGAGTTTTATAAAATTATTTAAAATGCCTCAGGGCGGATCTATAACTGCAGCTTCCATGTTGCCGATAATGATATTTGCAATGAGATGGGGAGTTGGAAGGGGATTAACTGTAGCGACCTTATATGGTATCCTTCAATACATCTTGGAGCCCTATTTCTTTTCACCTATGCAAGTAATATTGGATTATCCTATAGCATTTGGACTTTTGGGTTTAGCCGGTATAGCTAAAGGCCATCTATCTTCTCCTAGAACTAAGATCAGATGGATTCTGCCAAGCTGTGGATTAGGGATGCTTGGTAGGACGATTGCACATGTATTATCCGGAGTAATATTCTTTTACGAATATGCTGGTGCAAAAAATCCATGGCTTTATTCTATAGAATACAATGGTTCTTTTATGCTCGTTGAATTAATAATAACTTCTATTATAATCTATGCTGTTTGGGATCCCATACAAAAGGCTATACCAGTCAGGACTTAGATATATCGGTACCCCTTGCAAACCGATTTGTCTTTTCGTTCTTCTATGATAGAATACTTATATATCATGACAAAGGAGAAGGATATGAAAAAGATAATAGCATTTTTGTTGACGATGGCAATCGCATTACAATCGATTGCATTTGCTGAGGAATTACCCTCTCAGTCGAGGATTTCAGGATCCAATAGATATGAGACTGCTGTAGAGATTAGCATTCATTCATTTAATAATTCGGATTATGTTCTATTGGCAAATGGCAAAAACTATGTAGATGCACTAGCAGCTTCTACATTGGCGGCTGTATTAAATGCTCCGATATTATTGACGGATACAGATGAAATTCCTGAAACCACCTTAAAGGAAATCGATAGATTAGGAGCATATAATATGATAATCCTAGGTGGAGAAAAGACGATATCTGAAAAAGTATATGATAAGCTACTAAAAGATGGGAATTATGTATCGAGGATTGGCGGTAAAGATAGATATGAAACATCTGAGCTTATTTACGATGAGATAATTAAGCATAAAGAGATATCAGAAATAATGATTGCAGCTAATGAAATAGATGCACTGGCATCAAGTCCATATAGATCGGATGAGATTCCTTTAATAATATTAAATACAAATAATATTTCTAAAAATATCATAGATATGGATCTGAAAAAAACCGTAGTCGGTGGAGAAAACCAAATAAATTCAGAATTGTTTAAAATTCTGAATGCGGACAAAAGGATAAGCGGGTCAAATAGATATGAAACTGCAGTAAAATTATCGGAGCTTATAGACTCAGATGAGGCGGTAATAGTAAATAGCGAGAATCTAGTCGATGCATTTACAGCATCTTTATTTGCGATAAAAAACAATTACCCGATACTGCTTAGCCCGAGTAATAGAGCCGAGGATTTTACAAAAAAATATATAAAAGGCAAAAATATAAAAAATATATTCCTAGTCGGTGGAGAAAATATGTTGAAGGACTCCATACTTGAAGAATTTACTGCATATAGGGAACCTAAGGAAGATAAGATAAAATACGATGCCGCTACCGACAGCTATAAAATAGATTATAGATATTTTAATTCTTTTGATACTAGAGGCACTGAATGGTGGTTTTTAAGACCAAGTAGTTTTTACAAGGGAATAAAGGCTACAATAGAAGATTCTAGAAAAGCTATAGTTGATAAATTCCAAGCATTATGGCAGGCGCCATCAACTGGAGAAAAAACAGTATATCTAACTTTTGATGCAGGATATGATCACAATAATAATAGCTTTAAAATTTTGGATATCGCCAAGGAAAAAGATGTAAAATTTACTTTCTTTTTAACTGACGCATACTTAAATCAGAGTCCTGATGGAGCGAAGAGAATGGAAAGGGAAGGACATTTGGTAGGCAATCATTCTGTTAAGCATCTGGTCGGTTCAAAACTCGCTGCTGAATCTGTAGAATCTGTTTTAGAGGAATATATTACAGTCGATAAGCATTACGAAAAGTTAACGGGCAAAAAGATGAGCAAATTTATGAGGCCTCCAATGGGGGATTATTCAGAAAAATATTTGGCAATATTAGATGAATTAGGATATACTCCCGTATTTTGGAGCTATGCTTATCATGATTGGGATATAAATAATCAGCAAAATCCCGAAACTGCCTATGATGGAATAATAAAGCAAATTCACGACGGATCCATATTATTACTTCATGCCGTATCTGATACAAATGTAAAGATATTGCCAAGACTCATTGATGAATTGAGATCCATGGGATACAAGATAGAGACGATTGATAAGATAGAAGTAAATTGATGAAAAGAGCCTGCCTTTGAGCAGGCTTTTTTAGGTTGAGAAAAAAATAATCCCAAAATATATGCTAATATGATAAAGTGTTAAATAAATATTTATATAAAAAACTATTAAAATTACTTGTTTAAAGCGTTAAACTATGGTAGAATATTATATCTTATAACTTGGAGGTAATTATGCATAAGAAATTATTTATTCCCGGTCCTGTAGATGTAAGGCCGGATGTATTGGAGAAGATGGCAACAAAGCAAATAGGCCATAGGACTAAAGAAGCTTCAGAGCTTCAAGAAAATATAGAAAAGAAATTACAAAAAGTATTCAAGACTAAAAATCATGTCTTGATATCCACTTCATCAGGTACCGGTTTAATGGAAGGTGCAATGAGGTCATTTATTAAAGAAAAAGCAGCTGTTTTTTCATGTGGTGCTTTTGGAGACAAATTCTACAAAATATGTAAGGCAAATGGAAAAGCTGCTGATATTTGTAAAAAAGAAATGGGAAATGGTTTTACAACTCAAGAGGTCGTAGATTTTCTTAAAAGAGACGATTATGACTTAATGACAATTCAACATAATGAAACTTCTACCGGTGTTATTAATCCAATAGGTGATATCATAAGAGAAGCTAAGAAATTAAATCCGGAGATCATAGTAGTTGTTGATGCGGTAAGTTCTCTTGCCGGGATGGATATCCCATGTGATGAATGGCAAATTGACGTTTTGATAACTTCTTCTCAAAAATGTTTTGGCCTGCCTGCGGGAATATCCTTCGCTTCAGTGAGCGATAGGGCTATTGAAAAGGCTAAGGGCATAGAAAATAGAGGACTTTATTTTGATTATTTAACCTTATATAAATATAATTTAGAAAAGCATCAATACCCTTCTACTCCAACATTGTCACATATGTTCGCTCTCGACTATCAGTTGGATTTGATATTGGAAGAGGGATTGGAAAATAGATTTAAGAGACATTCCGAATTAGCTGAAATAGTCAGGGAATTTGGTGAAGAGTATTTTAAATTATTTGTAAAAGATCCTAATTACAGATCTGATACTGTGACATGTATTGAAAATAATAGAGGTGTGGATATAGCAGATTTAAATCTGAAATTGGCAGAAAAAGGTTATATGATTTCTAATGGATATGGAGAACTAAAAGATAAGACTTTTAGAATTTCTCATATGGCGGATTATACAAAGGAAGATATAGTCGGTGTATTGGAAGCTATTAAAGAAGTACTTAAATTAAATGGAGATGAATAATGAACAGAGTATTAATTGCTGACGGGATGGACAAGGAAAAAGCAGAAGAATTAAGGAAATTAGGTTATGATCTTATCGAAAAGAAGGTCGATAAGGATGAGCTTTTAGATATCGTCAAGGATATAGATGCAATTGTTGTAAGATCGAGAACTAAGGTGACTAGGGAAGTCGTAGATGCAGCTTTGGAGACGGGAAATCTAAAAATAGTTATACGCGCCGGAATAGGTCTTGATAATATCGATTTAGATTATTGCAAGGAGAAAGGCATTAAGGTGTTTAACACGCCGAATTCGAGTGCGAATTCGGTTGCAGAATTGGCGATAGGCCAGATGATAAGCATTGCTAGATTTGCCGATCTCGCAAATATAGAGATGAAAGAAGAGAAGTGGAATAAAGCTGACTACAAGGGATTCGAGATAATGGACAAGACATTAGGACTGATAGGTTTTGGAAGGATTTCGAAAACTCTAGCAGATAAGGCATCAGCTTTGGGAATGAATATAATTTATACAGATTTGATTGATCAGGATTATGAAAATTACAGACAGGTTGATATGGATGAACTTTTAAGCGAATCTGATTTTATATCGATTCATATACCTGGCGGACCTGCTAATAAGCATATGATTTCCGATTCTGAATTTGCTAAGATGAAAGATGGCGTTTTTTTGATTAATCTTTCCAGAGGTGGAATTGTAGATGAGAAGGCTTTAATCAAGGCATTAGATAATGGAAAGCTTAGGGCGGCAGCCGTTGATGTATTTGAGGAAGAACCTACAGGAAATAAAGAGCTTTTAAAACATAATAGAGTTGCGCTCACACCTCATATAGGAGCTTCTACAATTGAAGCACAAAAGAGAATAGCATGTGAAGTTATCAATATATTAGAGGAGAATTTAAATGGTCAAGATTAAAGATTTTAAAGCCTTTAGACCTGATTATGATATGGCTGATAAGATCGCTGAACTTCCATATGATGTGATGTCGACAGAAGAAGCCAAAGAAATTCTAAAGAAAAATAATCTAAGTATAATTCAGATCGACAGGCCTGAATCAAATTACGATAATATGCCATTTAATGATCCGAAAGTATATGAAAAAGCAAAGAGAATATTTGATGAGTTTATAGATGAGGACCTTTTAAAGCAGGATCAAGAGAATTCATTATATTTATATGAGCAGACTTTTATGGGAAATACTCAGAGAGGAATAGTATGCCTATCTTCGTCTAAGGATTATCTAGATAAAAAAATAAAAGTTCATGAAAAAACCATTGCTTTAAAAGAAAAGGATAGAACGGATCATATTGACATTACAGGATTTCATTTGGGCCCGATCTTCCTCTTATTTGAAGAAAATAAAAAAATAGAAATGATAATACAAGATACTGTCAATTCAGGTGAAGTATTATTTGATTTTGTAAAAAACGGAGTGAGAAATAAGGCTTATCGAATAATTAATAGCGATGAATTAATAGAAGAATTTGAAAATATAGAATATACTTTTATAGCCGATGGTCATCATAGATGTAAATCTGCTATCAATGTATATCTAAAAGATATTGAAGAGGGAATAGATAGAGAATCTGATTATTTTCTTTCGGTATTATTCCCAACAGATGATATTTTTATAATGCCTTATAATAGATATCTATCAAATCTAAAAGGAAATTCTTCAAGAGATTTGATTGAAAAATTAAAGAAATTTTTTACAATTGAGGAGAATGATGAATTTAAAGAGCCGGAAGAAAAAGGAGAAATATTTCTATATACTGATGGTAAATCATATAGATTAAAATTCAAAGATGAATATAAAAATGACGATGCTCTTGAGGGCTTGGATGTCTATTTATTGCAGAAATATGTATTTGAAGAGATATTCGGCATAAAAGACCCGACAAAAGATGAAGATTTGAATTTTATTGGAGGAATCAGAGGCATCGATTATCTTAAAAATTTGGTAGATGAAAATGGAGGAGCATCTTTTTCTCTATTTCCAACTGCTGCAGAAGATTTAATATCAGTAGCTAAGAGCGGTAGGATGATGCCGGCTAAATCTACATGGTTTGAACCCAAATTATTAAATGGACTATTTGTCCATAAAATGTAAAAATACCCGGATGGATTTATTTCCTCTCCGGGTATTGATTTGCAAATTCGTATTTAGAATCGAGTGGGATGGGCTTGTCTATGATTATGGATCCTAGACATATATCTCCATCGTAGATTACTGCTGACTGTCCTGGTGTAATCCCCTTAAATCTATCGAAATCAAGTTTAACATTTTCATCGTCAAGATATTCTATATCTATAGGAACATCCGGCTGTCTATACCTGAACTTTGCTGTTAGATTTTTATTATTAGGTCTATTTCCACCAATCCAGTGCTCATTGCTTCCAATCAATCCTATTGAATAATTTGCGGGATGTGCCTTAGATTGAGCCACATAGATTTCATTTTTCGACAAATTCTTACCAACTACAAACCATGGTTCACCTGAACCAACACCGCCTATTCCAAGACCTTTTCTCTGGCCATTTGTATAATGCAATACCCCAGTATGTCTCCCAACTTTTATTTTACTGTCTACATCAATTATATCGCCTGGCTTGGTGAATAGATATTTATCTAAAAATTCGTTAAAATTCCTTTCGCCTATAAAGCAAATGCCTGTAGAATCTTTTTTTGTGGCTGTAACTAGATTATTCTTTTCTGCGATTTCCCTTATCTGAGTTTTTTCCATCTCGCCAATTGGAAAGATTGTTTTAGAAAGAGCCTCTTTATTTATCCTAGATAAAAAATAACTCTGATCCTTTGACTTATCGACTCCTCTTAATAACTGATTATTTTCATCTACTCTCGCATAATGACCCATCGCTATATAATCTCCCTTTATCTTCAATGCATATTTCAAGAAAGCATTGAATTTGATTTCTTGATTACACATAATATCTGGGTTGGGAGTCCTACCTTTTTTATACTCGCTCAGAAAATAAGAGAAAACAGTATCCCAGTATTCTTTTTCAAAATTTATAGTATAGTAGGGAATATTCAATTGGTGGCAAACTCTCCTTGCATCGTCAGCATCATCTGTAGCAGTACAAACTCCACTTTCGTCCTTCTCATCCCAGTTCTTCATAAAAAGCCCGATAATATCGTATCCTTGCTCTTTTAGAAGTAGAGCCGAGACAGAGGAATCGACTCCACCGCTCATTCCCATAATAACTCTTTTCATCAATATCACCTTCTCATAAACTATTAGTATTATATTAGAGAAAATATTAAATATCAAGTTTTAAAACTGTAAATTTTACTGAATTTGTGTTATTATATGCATGGTACAGAGTATATTACGGAGGTAAATAAATGAAAAATGCAATAAAAATTGTAATTGCAGTGGCGATTTTATATTTTGTAGGAGTTGGTGTCTTTTCTATCATGACTTATCCAAATACCTATGTATCTGGCCAGGATAAGAGCTTTACTAGAATAGATGATGCATACAATAGAGATTACTCTAATAGAAAGATGACTATAAATGGTAGAAATAACAAGAAAGTTGAATTGACAGCTAATCAGTTTTCATATACTGAAACCATAAAACCAAATGAGATATTTAAACAAAATCAATTTTTATGGCCGATAGCAGTTTTTCAGCGACATGAGTATAATCCTGAATACGATTATACCTATAGTGAACAACAATTAGATGATTTTTTATCCTCATCTGAACTGATGCAAAATACTGTATTGCCGGAAGATGCAAAATTGCAGTATATCAACGGAAAATATGAAATTGTAGCAAGCTCACCCGGCGATACATTAGATAAAAATGCGGCTTTAAAGAAAATAGTAGATTCATTTTTAGCCGAAGAATCGCAGATAACACTTGAAGACGAATATATGAAACCTGAAATAAAGGAAGATGATCCTAATCTTAAAAAGAAAATGGAAGATGTGAATAAGATTATCTCGATGAAGATAGTTTATGATTTCGGAAAAGACAAGGAGACTTTAGAAGGGGAGCGATTGCTTGACTTTTACAAATATACCGGCGAATCCTATGAGCCTATTCAGGAACAGGTTCATGAATATTTGAGGCAATTAGCCATAGAATACGATACATTTGGTGAGGATGTAGAGAGAAAATTCAACACTACGGGCAAAGGAGAAATAACGGTAAAAGGTGGAATATATGGTTGGCAGATGGACGTCGAGGAATCAACAGCCGAGCTGATGAAGGTTCTTTCCGATTATTTATCAAAGGAAATGGTTCCTGTATTCTTAAATGAAGGATTGCAAAGGGGTAAGGATGATTTAGGAAATACTTATATAGAGATAGATCTTTCCCGACAACATCTATGGTATTATAAAGACGGTCAATTGATGACGGAGACCGATATAGTTACCGGAGATCCAAATCGAGGTGTTCCGACGCCTACAGGTGTATTTAAGGTTTGGTCAAGAGAAAAAGATAGGTCATTGGTAGGAATAGTCCCTCAAAGTAGCGCCGACTATTCATCATATGTAGATTTTTGGATGCCTATAACATGGACAGGTGTAGGAATACACAACTCAAGATGGAGAAGTGAATTTGGCGGCAGTATTTACAATGGAAATGGAAGTTATGGCTGTATTAATCTCCCATTTGATCCGACTAAGATCATATTCGATAATATTGAAATAAATACTCCGGTTGTAATTTATTAAATAAAAAGGACCTTTATGAAATTATAATATTTCAGAAAGGTCCTTTTCTTTGATATTAATATAATCGCAAACAATCTTAAATCCAAAAATTAAAAACTATTCTCCTTTTAATTTTTCTGCCATCTCTTTTGCTAATTCTTGCAATCCTTGAATATCTTCATCAGTAGCTGAACATTTAGTTTCTACTACTGTCGATAACAAATCGTATTTACCTTTTTCTCCAAATTCTTTTAAGGCTTTTACAGCTCCGCCGCTCCAGCTAAATGATCCGAATACGCCGAGGATATGATTTTGTAAATTATTCATTTCCAAGACATTTACCAATTGTGTCATCATCGGGAACATATAATTATTATAGGTGCAGCTTCCGAGTATAAGACCTTTATACTCCCATATTTCATTTAAGATATAGGATTCATGAGTTTTAGATACATCAAATACCTTAATATTTTTTATTCCCTGCTCGGCAAGTTCTCTAGCAACTATTTCAGCCATTTTTTGAGTATTGCCATACATCGATGCATATACTACGACAACTCCGTCTTTTACTTCATGTTTCGACCATTTGTCATATAATTCGATTATCTTTTCAGGATTTTTTCTCCATACCGGCCCGTGAACGGGGCATACCATTGAAATCTCCAATCCTGATAGCTTTTTTAGAGCGGATTGTATCGGTTTACTGAATTTTCCCACTATATTTGAAAAATATCTCCTGATTTCTGAAGAATAGAAGTCCATATTGATTTCGTCGTCAAATATGGTTCCGTCCAATGCTCCAAATCCACCAAATGCGTCCTGAGAGAAAAGTATCTTGCTTTTTGGTTCGTAGCTCACCATAGACTCGGGCCAATGAACCATTGGAGTTGTATAGAATTCTAAAGATCTATCTCCAAGGTCCAAGCTGTCCTTATCTTTTACTTCGATTATATTTTCCGTTATTCCGTAAAAGTCATTTAAGAAACCGATAGTTCTTTTATTTCCGACCAATTGCACATTGGGATACAAGTCCATTATCGTAGATATCGCACCTGAGTGATCCGGCTCCATATGGTGGATAACTAAATAATCGAGATCTCTGCCTTGTAATGCAGCTTGTAATTTAGATTTAAAATCCGATAATTTACTGATTTTAACTGTATCCAATAATGCAGTTTTTTCCGCAGTAATGAGATATGAATTATAAGATACACCATTGGTCAATGGCCAAAGATTTTCAAATAAACCTGTATCTCTATCATTAACTCCGACATAATGAAGAAAATCATTAATTTGTACTGAAAGTAAATCCATTTAATACCTCCTTTAGTATTTTTCATTTAACTTACTATATAATTGTATAATATCTACCTGAAAATGCAAGCTTTTTGGAGCATAACGGGCGTTTTTTTAAACAATAAAATTAGGCAAAGAATTATATTTTTTAATAGGATAATTGATATCAAAAGATTATAGTCCTATCTTCAAATAAAATGTTAAAGTAAATCTTTGTATTTTATTGAAATCTATTGTATAATACATACATATTTACAATTTTAGGGGGAGTAAAAGATGAAAAAAATTATCAAATTAATGGTAGCTTTAGGAATTATGTCTTTATTGCTAGTTGGCTGTTCGTCAAATAATGATAATGGCAAGACTGAAGCTGAAAACACAGAAAAAGTAGAAGATCAAAATGAAAACAAGACGGAAGATAAAGATACTAGCACTAAAGATGAAGATACATTTGTCGTAGGAATGGAAGCAGCATATGCTCCTTTCAACTGGACACAAATGGACGATAGCAATGGTGCAGTTCAAATCGACGGCCTAAAAGAATATGCCGGCGGTTATGACGTCGAGATGGCTAAGAGAATTGCAGATGGACTTGGAAAGAAATTAGTCGTCAAGAAGATGGAATGGAACGGACTTCCACTCTCAATCCTATCTAATAAGATAGATGCTGTAATTGCAGGGATGTCACCTAGTGACGAGAGAAGAGAACAGATGGACTTCACTGATCCATATTATTCATCGGATCTAGTAATCGTAGTAAAGAAAGATGGACCATATTCAGATGTAACTAGCATCAATGATTTTGAAGGTGCAAAAATTACAGCTATGATGGGAACAATTCACTATAATGTTATAGACCAGGTAAAAGGAATTGATAAGATGGAGCCTATGGATGATTTCCCAGCTATGAGAGTTGCTCTTGAAGCAGGTAAAATAGACGGTTATATATCTGAAGTACCCGAAGCTATCAGTGCCAGTTCAGCTAATGATAATTTTACCTATAATGAACTTACAGACGGTTTTGTCGTAGAGGATCCAGAGCAGGTTTCTATCGCAGTAGGAGTAGCTAAAGATAGCGAATTAGTAGATAAAATAAACGAGATTTTGGCTGATATACCACAATCTGAAAGAGATCAAATAATGAAAGATGCAATTCAAAATCAGCCAGCGATGAATTAACGGAGGTAAGTAATGAGCTTTGAGATAGTCAAAGAAATCTTCGTAAAAAACTGGCCCATGTTTCTTAGAGGAGCATGGGTCACTTTATACGTATCGATCATATCGACGATTATTGGGACGGTAATAGGATTTATAGTAGGGGTAATTAAAACTGCTCCAAATCCCAAGAATGCAGTCAGCAGAAATATCCTTAAAGTAGTTAAATTTATATTTACAGTTTATGTAGAAGTCATAAGGGGAACGCCGATGATGGTTCAGGCTATGGTATTTTTCTATGGCATGCCTTTATTATTGGGAATCGACATACCACCTCTGATGTCATCGATAATAATAGTATCTGTAAATACAGGTGCTTATATGGCGGAGATTGTAAGGGGCGGAATCATATCGATAGATAAAGGTCAATTTGAAGCATTCGATGCATTGGGCATGAGCTATATACAGGGTATGATTTATATTATAGTTCCTCAAGTATTGAGGAATATACTACCTGCAACGGGAAATGAATTTGTAATTAATATCAAAGATACATCAGTACTGAATGTTATACAGGTTACGGAATTATACTTCCAGACTAAGTCACTTGCAGGAGCTAATTTTAGGTATTTTGAAACTTTCTTGATCACTATGTTTATATACTTGATTATGACATTTACTGTTACGAGGATATTGAGATTTATGGAGAGAAAATTAGATGGACCTGCCAATTTTATTATGTCGGGAAACCAAATGCAGGTTCAAACTCCGGAGGTGAAACCTTTTGAAGAATAATCATATATTAGAAGTACAGAATTTGACCAAGTCATTTGGCGACCATCCGGTTCTAAAGGGTATTGATTTTACTGTCGATAAAGGTGAAGTTGTATGTATAATCGGCTCATCTGGTTCGGGAAAGTCGACACTTTTGAGATGTATAAATAGACTTGAAGAACCGACGGGAGGAAATGTTCTATATATGGGTCATGATGTGCTTCATGATCATGAGAAAATTGGAAATTTCAGATCAAAAGTCGGAATGGTCTTTCAGAATTTTAATTTATTTTCAAATATGAGCGTGCTTAAAAATTGCACTATAAGCCCTATGAAAGTATTAAAAAAAGATGAAAAAACTGCAGTTGAGAATGCAAAAAAATATCTTCAATTGGTAGGGATGGAAAATTATATCAATGCAAAACCGAGACATCTCTCCGGTGGTCAAAAACAAAGAGTTGCCATTGCCAGGGCATTGAGTATGGATCCGGATGTTATTTTATTTGACGAGCCTACATCAGCTTTGGACCCGGAGATGGTTGAAGAGGTTTTAAAAGTTATGAAGGATTTAGTTGAGTTGGGAATGACGATGATAGTCGTTACTCATGAGATGGAATTTGCGAGAGATGTTTCTACAAGGGTCATTTTCATGGATGATGGCGTAATTTGTGAGGAAGGTCCTCCTGCTCAAATTTTCTCAGAGCCTAAGAATGAAAGGACGAGAAACTTTTTACAGAGGGTTTTAAAGACAAATATTACGAATATGAAATAAAATACGGTAATTTAAAGCCTAATTAATAATGGTTATTGTAACTAATTTGTAAACTTTGAATTTGGCTAGCTTGAAAGCATATCTCAAGCTAACAAAAGTTACAAAATTGTTACAAAATTAAATTATATTATCAAAAACAGTCGAATTAGACTGTTTTTTTTATATAACTCCGTCTTAAAATTGACTCAAGTTATAGCTTAAACTAAAATAAGACTGTATGGACGGAGGTTGAACAAAATGAAAATAAAAATAATAAGAGCTCTTGCTCTAATAATCTGTCTGTCTCTTTTACCTTTGCCGGTTATGGCGGATAATGGGACGGAAAATGTAAAAAATATCGTGGTGAATACAGATAATGATGACGAAATCGTGATCAAAAAGATCGCTGAAAGATTAGGCGATTCGAATTCAGAACTATTTATCGCATCAAATTCTGTATTTGCAGATAGTTTGGTCGGTGGAGTATTGATAGCCGAGAAAAATGGAAAATTAATCTATAATGAGTACTTAAATGATGAAGATTCATTATTGTCAGAAGCTACTAAATTGACGATTCTCGGTGGAGAAACTAGAGTTTCTAATGAATCTATCGAAAGTTCAGATAAATTCTCAGGTAGAATTGCTGGCGAAGATAGATATGAGACTGCTGTAAAAATAGCGGAAGAATTAGGAAAAGATAGAAATCTAATAATCGTCAATGGTGAGAATTATCCAGATGCTCTATCGGCAACTGCATTGGCAGCAGAAAAGGATATGAATATTCTATTGGTAAAGACGGATGAATTACCCAAGGCTACAGAAGAATATTTGAGAGAATGTGGCAAAAAAGATATTTTATTTGTAGGTGGATTGGCAAGCTTAAGTAAAGAAGTAAAAGACAGAGTGCTAGAGGTCAATGGCCATATAGGAATTGACTCTGAAATCTTAACCTTAGCTGGAAAAGACAGATATGAAACTTCGAATATCGTAGCTAGACAATTTCATGATATCAAAACGGCTGTTATAGTAGAAGGGGATAATTACGCAAAAGCATTATCTGCTTCAGTATTAGCTGCTAATTACGGATCTCCTTTGATTCTAATAAATCCATTAGGCTTGATAGATGCGGAAATAACAAATGATATTCAATCTATTGAAAATTTATTTTTATTACCAAATATCAATACTATGAATATTGAGAACTTAAAAGATGTTTATAATAATTTGTCAGGTAATTCTGATATAATATTGGATTTACATGGCAATGAAATCAAGATAGAAAGTTTAACCGCTTATGAAATTGAAGAAGAGATAGAAGTAGAGGAAACTCCTGTTGAAGAACCGGTCGCAGAACCTGTTGAACAGGATATAATAGAGACTCTGCCTTCAGGAGATAAGATAAATAAGACAAAACAAATAATTACACTTGCAGATGGAACTGTAAAAAAATATAGAGCTGTCAAGGCTATGAATTCCACAGCCTATAATATCTTTCCAGGTTCGACGGGTTATACAAGATCCGGAACTCCAGCAAGGCCCGGCGTAGTTGCTGTAGATCCAAATGTAATACCGCTAATGACTCAACTTTATATAGTTTCAAATGACGAGTGGCCGTCATATGGCTTAGCTTCTGCGGAAGATACAGGGGGCGCCATTATCGGTGATATAGTCGATTTATTTTACACATCGGCTGATACTGTCTGGGCATATGGAAGAAGAGATGTAACAGTGTATATATTGGAAGACTAATTGATTAGAGCGGAGAATTCTCCGCTCTATTTCTTTTATTTGATATATCTTACAATATTGTCGGTTTATAAATGGAAATATGAGTTATAATATATAATGATCAAATGAATAGGGGGAAATATGATTAAAAAAATATTAAAATTCACATCGGTTTTTTTAGCAATATTGATATTGGTGCCAAATATGGCAAATGCTATTGAGACCGAAGTTATCGATGAAAAATGGGGAAAACCGATATTTGTTTTCGGTTCAGGATTAAATGACGATGAAATAAAGAGAACGGGTGAACTATTAGGAATCAAGAATTATGATAATGTAAATATGAAAAAAGTAGATGGTAATGATGAAATAAAGTATTTGGGTTCCGGAACGGGAGATTCTTCATCTATGATTTCATCGGTGCTTGTTAAGAAAACCGGAGAGGGATCCGGAATAAAAATAAGGATTAATACTCCAGAAAATATCACTCAAATTACTTCTGACCAATACAGAAATGCGAGTATAACGGCCGGGGTAAATAATTGCGATATCGTGATTGCATCTGTAAAACCTGTAACAGGAGAATCAGCTCTTACGGGTATTTACAAAGCATATGATGCAAATGGGGAGACATTGAATCTCGAGAGGATGGTTATAGCTCAAAAAGAACTTGAGACGACAAATGAGATAGCTCAGGAAAATAAAGACAAGAAGAATTTCTCGATAGACCAATTAAATCAGGTCATAATAAATATCAAACAGGAAATAAATAATTATTATGAACAAAATGGCGAAAGTGCCGATGCAAAGGAAATAGAACAATTTATAAGAGAATCTATAGAAAAATACGATTTGGAATCAGTCATAACATCGGAGCAAGTAAGCAAATTAAACAGCTTGTTTAATGAGTACAAAGAAACGGGAGCTGTCAACAGCGATGAGGTAAAAGAACAGCTTAGACAATTGGCAGATGAGGTGTCTGACAAGGCCGCTAAAATATATCAGGATGCAAAAGATAGTGGCATACTCGATAAGATAGCAAATTTCTTTAAAGATATTATTAAAGCTATATTCAAAAAATAAATTTAATTTTAATGCTCCCTATTTCCTTAACTGGAATAGGGAGCATTATCTGTATTTTATATTCAATTAAATTTATTAGATCCTCTATTTTAAAATTCAAAAAAGCCCACTGAGTGGGCGATTTTTCTTATTATGTATGATTTCGATTCATAATAATTAAAAATTGCTAAAGCTTTAGCAATTTTTAATTATTATTCTTTTACTAATTGTTTTAAATATAGAAAATCCATTACATAGGTCTTTCTACTCTGCCTGATTTTAGACATCTTGTGCAGACATTTATTCTCTTTACCGATCCATCAACTACGGCTCTTACCCTTCTGATATTTGGAGCCCATGATCTATTTATTCTTCTATGCGAGAAAGTGATTTTATTACCAAATTTTCTAGTCTTTCCACATAATTCACATGTTCTTGACATTTCAACACCTCCTGTAGATTATCTTCAAAGACTTTTATAATTATAGCATAAGAACATATTGCTTTGCAAGATATTCTTTTCACTGGTATAATAATACTGTGCAAACAAGCATAATGATAGCTTCTAAAGGAATGGAGGATAATAATGACTTCTAAATTTGTAAACGAGGAAGGAACGGTTAGAGTTAGAGATTCTGTAATAGCTCAGATAGCTTCAGAAGCTGCGATGAGTTCTTATGGGATAGTCGGTCTGGCTTTTAGAAATGCTAAGGACGGTATACTCACTCTTCTAAAAAAAGATAATATGTCTAAAGGTGTAAGAATAGAATCATGTGATGAGGGAGTTACGATTCACTTGGATGTCGTTTTAGAATATGGCGTTCGAATAGGCGTTGTAGGAGAGAATATCATAGATACTGTTAAATATAGAGTTGAAAAGTTGACCGGTTTAAAAGTATTATGTATAAATGTATATGTTCAAGGTATAAGAGTATAATGATAAAATAAGGCGAGGTATGGTAGTGAAAATAAATAATGTAAATGGTCTGATGCTCAAAAGAGGGTTTCAAGTAGCTGTGAGCATGTTAGACATGAATAAAGAGGCTGTAAACTCATTAAATGTATTTCCGGTGCCGGATGGAGATACAGGTACGAATATGGCGTTGACGATGCATTCGGCCATAAAGGCAATTGACGGCGTAGAAAATCCGACAGTTAGAAATATCGCAAAAGCTGCCAGTTCAGGCTCTTTAATGGGAGCAAGAGGGAATTCCGGAGTAATACTTTCACAATTGTTAAGAGGACTGAGCATAGGACTATCCCAATCTGATGAGGCTGATATATCAGATCTTAATGAAGCTATGCAACAAGCTGCAAAGGTAGCATATAATGCAGTTATGAAGCCTACAGAGGGTACTATACTGACTGTTGCGAGAATGATGGCTGAGTTTTCAGCTGAAAATTACGGAGAATATGAAGATATCATCTCTTATCTCAAAGCCGTTATAGCTGAGGGGAATAGAGTACTCGATTTAACGCCTGAAATGCTACCTCAGTTAAAAGAGGCGGGTGTTGTCGATGCCGGAGGAAAAGGCTATTTAATAATTCTCGAGGGGCTATTACAGGGCTTTACATCAGATAAGGTTGAATTCGTTCCCACTGTTGAAAGTTTTAGTGTATTTGCAGATAAAGCTCATACAGAATCTGAAAATATAGAATTTGGGTATTGTACTGAATTTATGATAAATAGGAGCGATGGAAATTATCTCGCATTTAGGGAGAGACTATCAGCATATGGAGATTGTCTATTAGTCGTAGCCGATGACGATGTCACAAAGGTTCATATACACACTAATCATCCCGGAAAGGTTATGGAGATGGCTTTGGAAATCGGACCATTATCAGATATAAAAGTTGATAATATGAGATTCCAAAATGAAAAATTAAAAGCTAAAAATGAAGAAGAATCTCATCAAATCAATGACGAAGAATTAGACTTCGCCTTTATTTCTGTGTCCTCGGGAGATGGAATAAATAAAGTATTTGAGGAATTAAATGTGACAAAAATAATATCTGGTGGTCAGACAATGAATCCATCAACAGAAGATTTCTTAAATGCGATTAAGGAAATAAATGCGAAAGATATTTATATTCTACCAAATAATAAGAATATCGTACTAGCAGCAAATCAAGCCGCAGAAATGACTGATGCAAATGTCCATGTTATTAAAACGACGACTATTCCTCAGGGATTTACTGCATTATTGGCTTTTGACGAGACCGATTCTCCAAAACAGAACTGTGCTAATATGGATGAAGCGATAAAAGATGTCAAGACATTACAGGTGACCTATGCTGTAAGGGATTCTGATAATAATGGGATTCATATTAAAAAAGATGACTTTATCGGATTATTGGACGGAAAGATCGTATTAAGCCATTCAGATTTAATAACAGCAACTTTAAATTTATTAAATAAATCAGTCGATGATAATGATTCATTGATTACGATATTTTACGGAGATGGAGTTACAGATAAACTCGCAGATGATCTAGTTTCTGATATCGAACAAAAATACCCATCTTTTGATATCGAATTAGTGAAAGGTGACCAGCCGGTTTATAAATTCATAATATCTGTAGAATAAGATGCTCCGTAGTATTAAAGGTATTGGTCCCAAAAAACAGGAACTTTTAAATAAAATAGGAATTTATGATAAAGAAGATCTGCTCAATTTGATGCCGATAAGATATCAGGATAAGAGAAATATATCGACAGTACAGGAAGCATTCAGTTTAGATGAAGCTGTATTGAGATTGAAAATTATAGCAAAAGGACGCAGCATAAGGCTTAGGGGAAGGAAAACTATAACCAAGCTTATTGCTACAGATGGAAATGAAGAGATAAATATAATCTACTTTAATGATTTCTATACACCGGCCGGTCTAGTAATCGGATCCGATTACTATTTTTTCGGCAAAGTCGGCAGAGAGAAAAATGAGTATTTTATTTATAATCCGGAGACTTCTATAATAGATGATAATTTTTTATCGCTTGATCCCATATATCCTCTTACTAAGGGTTTGGGGCAGAAAGAAATGAAAAAATTTGTCTTAGAAGCTTTAAAGTCTACGGTAATAGATCCTATTCCTAAGGATATACTGGCGAATAGAAAATTGATACCGATTAAAACGGCCCATATGAATATCCACTGTCCGAAGTCATATGAAGAGATAAATGCAGCTAAATATAGACTTTTCTACCAAGAGACTTTTATATTATTGACTGCGCTAAATTATTTGAGATATATAAATGATTTTGATAAGAAGGGGCCGATCAATAGACAGAATAATATCGTCGAATACTTTTTAGATTCTCTCGAATTTCAGCTTACTGAAGATCAAATTAAAGTAGTGTCTGAAATTATTTCAGATATGAAATCGGATAAGCCTATGAATAGATTATTACAAGGGGATGTAGGATCAGGTAAAACCATCGTGGCTTTAGCTGCTGGAGTATTTTCAACTGCAAATGGACATCAAACTGCATTTATAGCTCCAACTGAAGTGGTTGCCAATCAGCATTTTAAAAATCATAAGCATCTTTTAGATGAATTGGGTTTTAAGTCAGAAATATTGACTGGGTCGACAAAGGCGGCACAAAAAGATTATATAAAGAAAAAGCTCTTAGCTGGAGATATAGATTTTATTTTTGGAACGCATGCTCTGATACAAGAAGATGTCAAATTCAGGGACTTAGGGCTTGTAATAGCTGATGAACAGCATAAATTTGGGGTTAAGCAGAGATCGCAATTGATTTCAAAAGGCGACAATCCTGATGTGCTCGTGATGTCGGCAACTCCGATTCCAAGAACTCTTTCACTTGCTCTTTACGGTGATTTGAATATATCATCGATTAAGACTAAGCCGAAAGGCCGAAAGAAAATAATCACTTACGCATTAAATAAAGATTATGAAAAGCGGATATTTAGATTTATTGAAAGACAAGTATTAGAAGGTCATCAAGTATATATTGTATGTCCGGCTATAGAAAAAAATGAAGAGATTCGATTGGATACGGTTTACGATATATATGAAAGGCTGTCTAAAGCATCTGATATTAAATCTGAAGTCCTTCATAGTAGATTGAAAAAAGAAGAAAAAGATGCGATTATTGATGACTTTAAAGAAAATAGGATATCTGTACTCATCTCAACGACTGTAATTGAAGTAGGCGTAGATGTCCCGAATTCTAGTTTAATAGTCATATATAATGCAGAGAGATTTGGCCTGTCTCAAATTCATCAATTAAGGGGAAGAGTTGGAAGAGGAGATGTCCAATCGTATTGTATCTTAATATGCTCATCAAATTCCGCCTCTGCGAGAGAGAGGATGAGGATTATCTGCGAGAATGACGATGGTTATGAAATCGCAGACAGAGATTTAAAGATGAGAGGGGTCGGAGAAATTTTAGGCAGTATGCAGCATGGAGCATCCATATTTGATATAGACAGATTTGACGGATATGAAAATATTATCGATATTGCAAATGAGGATGTAAAATATCTGATGACCGAGGATCCGAAACTAGAATCTCCTATGAATAGTGAATTGAATAGAATAGTCAATTCTAAGATCGATAATCTTATAAATGCAAATTCTTTAAATTGACTTTATTATTTATAAGAATTCTGATATCATATATAAAAAGGAATGACAATGAGAATTATTTCAGGAAAAGATAGGGGGAGGAGATTATTTTCTCCCAAGGGTGATGATGTAAGGCCGACAGAAGATAGAGTTAAGGAGTCCGTATTCAATATTATCAGTCCCATTATTAAAGACTCTATAGTATTGGATTTATTTAGCGGGAGCGGATCTATCGGATGTGAGTTTATTAGCCGAGGAGCTAGGATAGTTTACTTTAATGAGTTAAGGTATTCGAATATAAATACGATTAAGAAAAATATCGAAATGCTCGGCTATGAATACAAATCTGCGGTTATTAAATCTGATTTTAGAAAAACTCTTCTTAAATTAAAAGAAGAGCAGATTCATTTTGATATTATTTTTATCGATCCACCTTATGGAAAGGGACTTGAATTAAAGGCATTAGATTTAATAAGAGAATATGAAATCATTAATGAAGATGGACTATTGATTTTAGAGACAGCTGAACTCGCAGATGATTTTGTCGGTTATAATATAATTGACAAGAGGAAGTATGGAAATACATTCATCATTTTGTTAAAGTTGGAGGTTTTTGATGATAGCGATTTATCCGGGTAGTTTCGACCCGATAACTTATGGACATCTTGATATAATAAGTAGATGCGCGAGTAAATTTGATAAGGTTATAGTAGCCGTATTAAATAATAAAAATAAAAATGTCGTTTTTTCTATCGAGGATAGAGTTGCTATGATCAAAGAGCTGACAGATAAATATCCCAATATAGAAGTTGACAGTTTTAATGGACTTTTGATAGACTATGCTAAAGTGAAAAATGCAGATATTATAATAAGGGGATTGAGAGCTGTATCAGATTACGAGTATGAGATGCAGATGTCATTATATAATAAAAAATTATATCCTGAAATAGAAACTATGTTTTTAGTTTCTAAGAGTACATACTCTTACCTCAGCTCCAGCATAGTAAAAGAAATTGCTTCTTATGGAGGAGATATATCTAGTTTTGTGCCTCCTACAGTAGAGAAGAGAATAAAATCAAAAATAGTAAATAAATAGGGAGGAAACAAAATGGATATCGTTCAATTAATTGAAGAAATTGAAGATTTAATCGAAGATGCAGGTTCAGTACCATTTTCAAAAAAGGTTATGATAGACGCTGATGAATTATATGATATAATTCACGAGCTTAGACAAAATCTTCCGGAAGAAATAAAGCAGGCTGCCTGGATTACCGAAGAGAGGGAGAGGATACTTTCCGAGGCTCAAAGAGAAGCCGATGTCGTCTTATCAGATGCTCAAAAAGAGTCTGATAGAATCGTTGAGGAAGGCAAACAAAAATTTGAAGCCATGGTAAATGAACATGAGGTTGTCGTAGAGGCTAGAAATAAGGCTCAATCACTACAAGCTAAGGCTGAACAAGCTGCAAGGACGATGAAGATGCAAAGTGTTACCTATGTAGATGAAATACTTGCACAGACTCAAGATAGGCTCAAAGGCGTACTGAATGTATTAGAAGAAAATAGAGAAGAACTTAGAAAAAACTAACAGCTAATCTACTGATTAGCTGTTTTTATATAATTTGGGCTAATATAAAAGTCCTCATTGAATCTATCTGAATTTATCAGGAGATTAAATAAATTTGTGGCTTGTAATTCCTTATTTAATAGATAGTCATCCTGATGAGAATTATAATATTCTGAAAATTTAGATATTATGGGAAGACTCGACTTTTTCTTTATCTCACCGAGTATATCTATTCCCTTTTCGTTAAAGGCCAAGGGTCTAATATAGGAATTTTTGATCAATGATTCAAAATCCTGATTTTTGATTCCCAGTATATAATTGATTAAAAATCTCTTAAGTCGAGATTTCTTATATCTTTTGGATGATGTTTTTTCTAAAAAATTATAAATGGATTCTGATTTATATAAATTATTTAAGATGAGATTTTCTAATCCACTTTCATAAACAGAAATATGATCAAAATTATTTTTTGAGACATAGGCAGAAAATTTTAAATAATCTAGTACTGATTCTATATTTCCGTATTTTAATCCACTTGAATTGAATTCTTTTATTAATTCAATAGAACTTTGAGTCAAACTCTCACTGATATGAGAATCCATCCCCTTATTTAGAATGTAATTTCTTATAGCAGTTGCTGATGAAAAATCTTGAATTATATCTTCTGATAAATACGATGATCCCATTCTCTTAATTGATATTGGAGATATTTTTGTCCCAGATATATTTTTTAAATACTCCAGAGCCAGTATATCATTTGATTTAAGCTGAATATAGGGAATATCATATTTTTCTGTAATCATTTCTAAAGCCTTTGAATTTGCTACGGGATAGGAATAGCCGAGATTTATATAATTTATCAGTTGAGATTTATAATACTCTTCATTAACTAAATCCCTTATCTTTAAAAGATAATCAAGATCTCCTATCTCTGATCCAAAAGCCAGATAATCAACTGAATTTGTCAAATTTAAAATACCGACAGAAGCTTTGGCAAAGACTTCGGCGCTTTGAAGGCTGAAGACAGAAGGCAATTCGATTACGAGATCAACTCCAGAGAGTACAGCAGATTTTGCCCTTCTATATTTATCGATTAAAGCCGGTTCGCCTCTTTGTACAAATGATCCCGACATAATTGAAATTATATAAGAATCCTCGGATTTTAGTTGTTTTATCTGATATCCATGGCCCAAATGAAAGGGATTGTATTCAGCGACTATTGCTATAGTTTTCAAATCATCACCTCGATTTAATTATACCATATGGTTAAAAGAAGATAATAATTTATTAATCACTCTCAATATTTTGTATATATTTGTTGATTTATAAGGACTTTTAGTATAATATATAGTAGTCGAGAGTTATAATAATAGGAGGAATTGATTTGAAAATATTAATTATTAACTGTGGAAGTTCTTCATTAAAGTATCAATTAATGGATATGGATAATGAGACTATAATAGGAAAAGGTCTGGTTGAGAGAATCGGGATTCCGGGTTCCAGAATAATTCATGAAGTCGAAGGAATGAATGATTACATAGTCGAAGCCAGTATGAATGATCATAAAGAGGCTATCAAATATGTATTCGATGCGATAACTGATGAAAAACATGGAATAGTAAAATCTTTAGACGAGATTAGTGGAATCGGACATAGAGTTCTTCATGGTGGAGAAAAACTTTCTGAACCGGTAATAGTTACCGATGAAGTAAAGGAAATCATAAAAGAAAATATAAAATTTGGACCGCTTCATAATCCTGGAAACTTAATGGGAATAGAAGCATGTGAAGAGATAGTGCCAGGAAAACCAAATGTGGCAGTATTCGATACAGCTTTTCACCAAACTATGCCTGATTATATTTATATGTATCCCATCCCTTATGAATATTATAAAAAATATGCTATAAGAAAATACGGTTTCCATGGAACTAGCCATAAATATATATCATACAGACTTCCAGAAGTAATGGGAGTAGGTAGAGAAGAAATTAATTTTGTATCATGTCATTTAGGAAATGGTTCAAGTTTAGCGGCCATTAGAAAAGGGAAATGCTATGATACATCAATGGGTTTGACACCGCTTGAAGGATTAGAAATGGGAACTAGATCAGGTAATATCGACCCGACTGTAGTGACATTTATTATGGAAGAAGAGAATTTAACTCCACAGCAGATGAATACTATATTAAACAAAGAATCAGGTGCACTCGGAGTATCCGGACTTAGCTCAGACTTTAGAGACTTAGAGGATGCAGCAGATGAAGGAAACGAAAGGGCAAAATTAGCTCTTGACATGTTTGTTATTAGAGTTAAGAGATTCCTAGGTGCATATATAGCTGAACTTGACGGATGCGACGCTATTGCATTTACAGGTGGAATTGGCGAAAATTCAAAAACTATAAGAGATATGGTTTGTAAGGATTTAGAGCATATAGGAATAAAAATCGATCCTGAAAGAAATGATATAAGAGGTAAAGAGCAACTTATCTCAACAGATGACTCAAAAATCAAAGTATATGTCGTTCCGACTAATGAAGAATTGATGATTGCAAGAGATACTATGAATTTAATCAAATAGGAATTGACAGATTCAACTTGAAATTGTATAATTAGTTAGCTATTCATGTATTAATAAACTATTTGTTGTATATGTGAATAAACAAATAGAGGGGGTGTAAGAAATGGCTGTACCAAAACGAAAAACATCAAAAGCTAGAAGAGATAAGAGAAGAGCTTCTTCTTATAAATTGCCAAGGGTAACAATAACAGAATGCCCAGACTGCCATGAGCCGAAATTGCCTCATAGAGTGTGCAGAGCTTGTGGTCACTACGATGGAAAAGAAGTTATCGTTGTAGAATAAAAAGGATAGTGGGTACACTATCTTTTTTATTTATCAAGGAAAGGATATTATGAAGATAATAATTGATACTCTAGGATCTGATAAGGGTCTGGAAGAAATTGTAAAGGGGACTTTACTTGCTTTAGAAGAAGTGGACTTCATACCAGTATTCAGCGGACCAAAAGATTTGATTAAAAATCTTTTGCCTGATAATTTATCGGAGGATTCAGTAGAGTTTATAGATGCGAATGAAAAGATTTCTAATGATGACCAGCCTGCTCTTGCCATTAGGAGAAAGAAGAATTCCTCTATGGTCATGGGATTGAGATATCTTAAAAATGGAAATGCCGACGGAATGATATCTGCGGGAAGTACTGGAGCTTTGTTAGCCGGTGCTACCTTGATAATTGGTAGGATAAAAAATGTCGATAGAGCTGCACTAACAATCGTAGTTCCCGGAGTCAAAAATCATACGATTATGCTTGATGTCGGTGCGAATATGGATTGCAATGTAGATTTGATAAAGCAATTTGCAGTAATGGGATCTTGCTATGCAAAGATACTTTTTGAAAAAGCCGATCCTTCAATCGCCCTATTGAATATTGGAACAGAAGAGGGAAAGGGGAATTCACTGACTAAATCGGCATATGAGATGCTGAAAGACGAAGATATCAATTTTATCGGCAATATTGAATCTAGGGATATACTAGATAATGACGCAGATGTCATAGTAGCTGATGGATTTGCGGGAAATTTAGTATTAAAATCTGTCGAAGGTGTATCCATGACTATATTATCTCTTTTAAAAGAATCGGTAATGTCATCTTTAAGGACAAAGATTGGAGGGGCATTACTAAAGCCGGCTCTGAGCGGGATAAAGGGGAAATTGGATTATAGAGAGCATGGAGCGGCTCCGCTATTGGGTTCTCAAAAGCCTGTTTTCAAAGCGCATGGAAGTTCTGACTCCATAGCCATTAAAAATGGAATAAAAGAGATGATTAAATTTATCGAAGCCGATGTAATAAATGAAATTACCGAAAAAATGCGAGGTGAGGAATGATGAATGAAAATAAGATTCACGATATAATAAAAGAGAGATTTGGTTGTGATAATGTAAGCAATGATATGAGATTAAGAGAGGACTTTGATGTCGATTCAATTACTCTTCTAGAATTTGTCATGGATGCTGAAGAGGAATTCGATGTAGAGATAGAGGACGAGGACCTTGCAAAATTTGTCACAGTCGGTGATGTCGTAGATTATTTTAATAAAAAATAGAGGTTGGCATGAAAAAAGACCGAATAAATGATCTTAAAAAATTTGAGGATAATATAGGATATAAATTTAAAGATATCGAGCTGTTGAATTTAGCTTTTACTCACAGCTCTTTTTCTAATGAGAACAAATCTTTTCCGGACCATAATGAGAGATTGGAATTTCTTGGAGATTCAGTTGTGAATTTAATAACTACTGATTTATTGTATACTGAATTAAATAATCTACCAGAGGGAGAGTTGACGAAAATAAGGGCGACTCTCGTATGTGAGAATTCCTTTGCTAAGGCCGGAAAAGAACTGGATATACCAAGATATCTTCTTCTTGGAAAGGGAGAGGAGATGAGCGGTGGTAGGACTAGAGAATCACTTATTGCCGATGCATTTGAAGCTTTCTGTGGTGCCATTTACCTAGATGGAGGTTTTAATTCTGTAAAAAATCTTTTGACGAAGAGATTTAAGGAAAATATAATGTTCGACATAAGAAATCATAATATATTCTTAGATTATAAGACCGCACTTCAAGAAAAGTATCATAAAAAGTATAGATCTAAAGTTAAATATATCCTTACAAAAGAAGAGGGTCCAGATCATAATAAGCTCTTCTATATAAGTGTATATTCGGACAGGGGCAATATAGGGAGTGGGTCGGGAAAGAGCAAGAAAGAAGCAGAGCATAATGCTGCAAAAGATGCTTTAATAAAATTGGGCTTTATCGATGGCTAAAAAGAAATATATAATACCTATATTTATACCGCATTTAGGTTGCCCAAATGACTGTGTTTTTTGCAATCAAAGAGTCATAACTAAACAAAATGAAATCGTAGATAGAAAATATGTGCAGAAAGAGATCGATAAATATTTAAATTATTTTCCTCAAGATGTAAAAAGTATTGAAGTCGCTTTCTATGGCGGGAGTTTTACAGGCTTGAAAAGGAATCTAATCATCGAGTATTTGGATTCGGTAAATGATTATATTAAAAATGGAATTGTCGAGAGCATAAGATTATCTACCAGGCCAGACTATATCGATATTGATATAGCAGATTTACTTAAATCATATAATGTTAAAACCGTCGAACTGGGAGTACAGTCTATGGTTGATGATGTCTTAAGGGCAAATAATCGAGGTAATTGTGCTTTAGATGTCTTAGATTCTTTTAAAATCCTCAGAGAGTATAATTTTGATATAGGTTTACAGATGATGACAGGTCTATATAAGTCATCACTGGAAGACGACTTATATACGGCGAATTCTCTGGCTGATTTGAGGCCGGATTTTGTGAGGATATATCCAACTATGATTTTGCCTGATACATATCTTTATGAGCTATACAATAATGGTGAATATAATCCGATGAAATTAGACGAGATGATAGATCATGTCAAAAAAATAGTCATGATATTTGAGGGTAATAATATAAATATTACGAGAATAGGGCTTCCCGACATTCAAGATGAATCGGATGATATCCCTAATATGATTGGACCATATCATCCTGCACTGAGGCAGATTATATATTCTGAAATATATTTTGAAGCTATAAGCAATTATTTAATTTATTTTCAAAATAGGAGAAAGCTGACTTTATACGCTAATAATTCTAATATATCTTATTTGTCAGGATATAAGTCTATGAATAGGGATAGGATTTATAAAATTATAAAATCAAAACCGTCTTTTAGAACTAAGGATTTGAGAGATGGATTAGTAGAAATAGAAGATAAAGAGATTATAGATATCAATAAATATTGTTTAAATAAGATAAGAGGTATAACTTGAGATTAAATAAATTGGAAATCCACGGTTTTAAATCATTTGCTGAAAAGACGATACTGAGTTTTGATAAGCAGGTATCAGTGATTGTAGGACCGAATGGAAGTGGAAAATCAAATATATCAGATGCCATCAGATGGGTTTTGGGTGAACAGAGTGCAAAGTCACTTAGAGGATCCAAAATGGAAGATGTAATATTTACGGGTACAGATAATGTCAAACCCATGAATTATTCAAAAGTCTCGATTACATTTGACAATAGCGAAGGTTTATTGCCTCTTGACTTCAAAGAAGTCGTGGTCAGCCGTAAAGTTTTCAGGGATGGAGATTCAGAATATACGATAAATAAATCGAATTGCAGACTAAAGGATATCAGAGAGCTATTTATGGATACCGGGGTTGGGAAAGAAGGTTATTCTATAATTAGTCAGGGGAGAATTGACGAAATACTAAGCTCAAAACCTGAAGACAGAAGGGTTATATTCGATGAGGCATCCGGAGTTGCTAAATTTAAATACAAAAAAGAGGAATCTCAAAAGAAATTAAATAAGACGATTGAAAACCTGGTAAGGATAAAGGATATAATAAACCAACTTAGAGATAGGCATAATTTCTTAGAAAAGGAATCTGAAAAGGCTAAAAAGGGTTTGAAATTAATAGAAGAACTGGAAATTCATCAGCTATCTTTTTTTAAAAGATATTTGATGGATTCCGAAAAAGAACTGAAAGCTTCTAAAAATAGACTAGATTCATATTATGATTCCAAAAGAGAAATTGACGAGGATTTAAATGAAATATCTTCGAGAATCAATCCCTTAAAAGATGATATAGATAGCTCTTCGATCGAGGTAGAAGATATATTAAGAGAAATCGAAAATTTAAATAAAAAAACTACCTATTTAACTGCAGATATAAAAGTATTAGAAGAGAAAAAGATAATTAAAAACTCGGAGAGCCAAAGGTCTGATTCGGAGATAAAAAGTGAAAGAGAAAATCTTATTAAGATAGAGTCTAATTTGAATAATCACGAAAAAGACTTGAAAAAGTTTGACGGTGAAATTCAGAAATTACAAAATAAATTTTGCGATGCAAGAGATGATTTCTCAAATCACAATGATGAGATAGAAGAGCTTAAAGCAAATCAATCAGAGATTATATCAAAATTAGATAAATTAAAAGAAGAATATTCAGAAATTAAACTAAAGAAAAATACAAATCTAAGTATTTCAAATAATTATTCTATCGAAATACAAAATTTAAACAGACAGCTAGAAGATGCTTCTGAAAATAGGAAATCATTGGAAGACCAATTAATTTCATCAGGTGAATATAAGAAGTCTTTAAGCGATAAAAATTTAGAATTGAGTTCTGAATTCGAGAGATTAGACAAGGAAATCAGAGCTATATCTTTAGATTTAAACAAAAAACTGGATACAAAAAATAAATTGATTTCACAGATTTCGCAGAAGAAATCGAATCTCAGGATAATCAAGGGCATAAGAGATAATTACGAGGGATTTAGCAAATCTGTACAAAACCTTTTGAATCTCAGTAAGAGTAATCAAGACGCTCGTAGTAGAATAGTAGGCACTCTAGCTGAATTGATTAAGGTTGAGTCCAAATACGAGAAGGCTGTAGAGCTTTCCCTTGCTTCCGCACTTCAAAATGTGGTTACTAAAAACTCTGAAGACGCTAAGTATTTAATTCAATTACTAAAGAAAAACAATATGGGAAGAATAACCTTTTTGCCACTTGATAGATTTTCAGGAAGAGATAGATTGCTCTTCAATTTACAAAGAGACGATTATTTAACAGTGGCCTCAGATTCTATTGAATGTGATGAGGAAATTCGAAATTTAATAGAGTATTTATTGGGAAGGACTCTGATAGTGGAGGATATGGATTCTGCTTTAAAATTATCCCATAAAAACAATAAGAATAGGATTGTAACCTTGGATGGAGATATTGTAAATGCATGGGGATCCATGGTTGGTGGTAGCAATAGGAGATTTGGGCCTGGTCTTATAAATAGAGATTCAGAGATTGAAAATTTAAGTAAAGATATCGACGATATGCAGATTCACTTGAATTCCATCAATTCAAATATAGATGAATTGATAGCAAAAAGAAATATATTGGAATCTAAATACGACGATTATATGGGTAAAATTGACTTTACTCAAAAAGAAATCGATGAATTGGAAAAAAAGCTATCTGAAATTTCATTTAAATTCAATATGACAGTTGATTTGATAGAAAAATTAAATTTTGAAATTGATGAAAAATCTGATCAGAGAGATAAATTAGAAGACAAGGATTTTGAAAATCTTGAGAAACTCGAAGATAGAATTTCAGAGCTGAGTTCTTCAAATGAAAAAATGGATATGAATAAGAGAAAATTATATGACCAGAGAATGGAAAAAGAAAAAATGCTCTTATCCATAGAAAATAATATTGAACTCTTGAAAAGAGATAAATCCATAGCGGAAAACAGAAAATCAGATGATATAGATAATCTTAAAAACACCAAGAATTCTATTGAAAGACTAGAGAAAAGTATTTTGATATTAGTCGATGAAATAAAAGAAATCGAATCAGATATTTTAAAGAATAAAAATATAGTAAAAGGCTATGAATTTAAACTAGAGGATCTAAATAAAAATGCTGATAAAATCAAGGAAGATATAGCTGAGAAAAAACTATCATATGAGCAGATGAGTGAAAAAAGAATTATTTTGATGAATGATTTATCTGATATTGACAAGAAGATAAGCAGAGAAGAGAATTATCAGAATACAGCATTTGAGAGAATTAAGTCTAGAAAGGATTTGATTCTAGAAGAATACGCAATTAGCGGTGAAGAATTAGATGATAAACTCGAATCTCTTCAAGAGATTAAGACTAATTCCGGAATTATAAAAGACCTCAGAAATAAAATAAGAGATATCGGACATTTCAGTTATGATTCTATTGAAGAATATCAAATAGTAAAAAATGATTTGGATTTCTATACGGGTCAAAAAGAAGACCTTATCAAATCAAAAGAAGATATCGAGAAGATTATCAGACAACTGGATATTAAGATCTCAAATGCTTTTCAAATTAGCTTTAATGATATTAATCAAAGATTTAATAAAATATTTGCCATATTATTTGAAGGTGGAAGTGCTAAATTAGTACTAAAAGGTGACGATATTCTAAGCTCGGGAGTAGATATAGAAGTTGAGCCACCCGGCAAGAAATTGCAAAATCTCTCGCTTTTATCAGGAGGGGAGAGGGCTTTAACTGCCGTTGCTTTATTATTCGCTATATTTGAAACCAGTCCTGCACCTTTTTGTATACTAGATGAGGTGGACGCAGCACTTGATGAGTCTAATATCGGTAGATATGTAAATTACCTTAGATCTTTTGAAGATATACAATTTATAGTGATTACCCATAGAAAGCTCACTATGGAGATGGCTGATATCTTATATGGTGTTACGATGGAACAGGAGGGTATAAGCAAGATGTATACTCTTTCTTTAGAAGATTAATGGGAGGTTAATATGTTTAAGAATTTCTTTAGATCAAAAAAAAATGATGAAAAAGATAAAGAATTAGAAGAAATAGTGGATATAGATGAAAATGAAGAAGATAAAGAAAATGCAGTAGAATTAGAAACGCAAGATAAAGTAGAATCAGATATCTTAGATGATAATATAATTCAAGAGATTGAAGAAACAGAAAAAGAAGAAGACAAGGGTGGATTATTCAAGGGTTTTCTAAAGGGTTTGACAAAGACCAGGGAAAATATATCTAAAAAAATCGACAATGTCCTTTTAGGATTCACTAAAATAGACGATGACTTATATGAGATGTTGGAAGATACTTTGATATTATCCGATATTGGCGGTCAAACGACGATGGAGATAATCGATAGATTAAAAGATAGGATAAGAGAAAATAAAATAAAAGATCCTCAGCTATTAAAATCTGAATTAAATTCTCTCTTGAAAGATATTATGAAAGAGGATGATCTCGATAATAAAATGAATATCGATAAAAATCCTCTAATAATACTCGTCGTAGGAGTAAATGGAGTTGGCAAGACGACTACTATAGGAAAACTAGCAAATAAATATAAGAGCCAGAATAAAAAACTATTAATCGCTGCAGCAGATACATTTAGAGCCGCCGCTATAGATCAATTAGGAGAATGGGCTAATAGAGTCGGCGTTGAGATGATTTCACATTCAGAGGGCGCTGATCCCGCAGCAGTCATATTTGACTCTATAACTGCTGCTAAGTCTAGAAAATCGGATATTATCATTTGCGACACTGCAGGAAGACTTCACAATAAAAAGAATCTAATGAATGAATTAAATAAGATTCACAGAGTGATCGAGAGGGAATATCCGGAAGCTCATTCGGAAACATTATTGGTTCTTGATGCAACTACAGGACAAAATGCTATGTCTCAGGCAAAGGAATTTAAAGAGGTTGCAGATATTTCAGGAGTAGTCCTCACAAAAATGGACGGCACTGCTAAAGGTGGGGTTGTCGTGAGAATCCAAACTGAAATGCATATTCCTATTAAATATATAGGATTGGGAGAGGGCATAGAGGATTTAAAAGAATTTAATATTGATGATTTTGTCGATTCGATAATTTCGTAGTAAAAAAGCTTGACTTATATCCTAATTCGTATTATCATAGGACAGTCAAGCTTTTTGTTTGACCATTGTCGAGGTGATTATTTGATTGATAGAAATTTAATGGTAATACTTTTAGACTATTATGGCAAATTATTGAGTGATAAACAATATAAGACGATGATTTCTTATTATTATGACGATTTATCTTTAAATGAAATCGCAGATAATCAAGGAATCAGCAAGCAAGCAGTTTCCGTTTCTATAAAAAGGGCGGAAGACAAGATAATGGGATTTGAGCAAGAGCTTAAGATGTATGAAAAGACGAATAAATTGAAAAATAGATTATTAGCGATATCTGAAGAATTAGATGAACTTTCTACTGATTGCGATGGCAGAGAAATTATTATGAAAGCTTCAAATGATATAAGAGATTTAGCGAATAAAATCAATTGATATGGAGGTGAGATAATGTTTGATAGTTTAGCTGATAAATTGCAGAATATTTTTAGTGGACTAAAAGGAAAAGGCAAGCTTTCTGAAAAAGATGTCGAAGCGGCATTAAGAGAGATAAGAATGGCTCTTTTAGAGGCTGATGTCAACTATAAAGTTGTAAAAGATTTTGTAAAATCGATAAAAGAAAGAGCGGTCGGCAATGAAGTCATGGAGAGTCTTACACCTGGTCAAATGGTTGTAAAAATTGTCAATGAAGAGCTTACAAAACTGATGGGTGAAAAAGAAGCAAAATTAGAATTGGCTTCATCGCCTCCAACTGTAATTCTTTTATGTGGACTGCAGGGGGCGGGTAAAACAACTCATGCAGGTAAATTGGCATTACATCTAAAGAAACAGAACAAAAGACCTCTAATGGTCGCCTGTGACGTATACAGACCCGCTGCAATAAAACAGCTCGAGGTCGTAGGTTCTCAAGTAGAGGTACCTGTTTTTTCTATGGGAGATAAGATCAGCCCCGTAGATATTGCAAAGGCAGGAATGGCTGAAGCGAAAAAGAATGGAAATGATGTAGTCATAATAGATACAGCAGGTAGACTTCATATAGATGAAAATCTTATGGATGAATTGGTATCTATTAAAGAGGCTGTTAACCCAAATGAGATACTATTAGTCGTCGACGCGATGACAGGGCAAGATGCAGTAAATGTCGCTGAAACTTTTAATAATCAGCTTGAAATAACAGGAGTAATCCTTACTAAATTAGATGGCGATGCTAGAGGTGGTGCTGCTCTATCCATAAGAAAGGTAACTGATAAGCCTATTAAATTTATAGGAGTCGGTGAAAAGCTAGATAATATCGAGCCGTTTTATCCTGATCGCATGGCATCTAGGATACTCGGCATGGGAGATGTACTGACTCTTATCGAAAAAGCACAATCCGCTATCGATGAAAAAAATGCCAGAGAATTAGAGGAAAAGATAAGATCACAAAGCTACTCGTTTAACGATTATCTACAACAATTGGATCAAATGAGGAATATGGGGCCGCTTGAAGATATTCTCGCCATGGTTCCGGGTATAAATTCCAAGCAGTTGAAGGGCATAAATATCGATGAGAAGGATATTAAGAGAATAGAAGCTATGATCCAATCGATGACTATGAAGGAAAGAGAAAAGCCTGAGATAATAGATGGCAGTCGTAAGAAGCGAATTGCGAATGGAGCGGGAGTTACTACTGGCGAACTCAATAAATTATTAAAACAGTTCAAAGAAACAAAAAAGATGATGAAGAGATTTACCGATATGGAAAAAACTATGAAAAAGCGAGGGAAATTCAATTTACCTTTCTTTAAATAAATTAAATTAGGAAAATTAGGAGGATTATAATGGCAGTTAAAATTAGATTAAAGAGAATGGGAGCTAAAAAGAGACCTTTTTACAGAGTTGTGGTTGCTGATTCAAGAGCTCCAAGAGATGGAAGATTTATCGAGGAAATAGGATATTACAATCCATTAACAGAACCTGTCACAGTTAAAGTAGACAATGAGAGAGCGAATTACTGGATATCTACAGGTGCAAAACCGACTGATACAGTAAATAGACTTTTCAAAAATCATGGAGTTTATGAAAATGAAGTAAAAGAAGAGCAAAACGAAGAAGTAGAAGCTCCTCAAGTTGAAGAAAATGAAGAAGTGAAGGAAGAGTCTGCAGAGTAAAATAGATACTTCATCAGTTCAGGAGGAAGAAATGAAAGAATTAGTTTTACAAATTGCAAAAGCATTAGTTGATTGTCCTGAAAAAGTTAATGTTGAAGAGATATCAAATGGAAATGAAGTTAATATAAAAATCAGCGTCGATCCATCCGATATGGGCAAGATAATCGGGAAACAGGGAAGAATTGCAAAGGCGATTAGAACTGTTGCCAAAGCGGCAGGAACTAAAGCAGATTTACATGTAGATGTTGAAATTGTCGACTGATGGAATATATTAAAGTCGGACAAATCATAGGTACATTCGGTATTAGAGGTGAAGTAAAATTATATCCTTTGACATTCGATACCGACAGATTTGCTCAAGATATAGATTATTTTATTGGCGAAGATAAAATTAAAGTCCATATAAAAAAATTTAGACTAGACAAGAAGATTCTAATAATATTATTTAAAGAATTTGACGATATCAATTCGGTTGAAAAATTCAAGTCAGAATATCTCTATATCTCGAGCGACGATTTACTAAGATTAGACGAAGACAGTTATTATATTCATGAATTGACAGGTCTAAAGGTTTATCAAGACGAAGATTATATAGGTGTTTTAGATGAAGTCTTAGAATATACATGCAATGATATCTATGTAGTAAAAAAAGAAAATGGAAATAATATAATGATTCCTGCCGTAAAGGATTTTATAAATAAGGTCGATATCGATTCAGGTCGAATTTACGTAAATATGATCGAGGGAATGGATAATGAGATTTGACATCATCACGATATTTCCCGAGTTTTTCTATGCACTCAATGATTATGGGGTTGTCGGTAAGGCGGTAGAGTCAGGTAAAATCAAAATAAATCCGGTAAATCTAAGGGATTACTCTCAAGACAAGCATAAAAAAGTCGACGATGAAATATATGGCGGAGGACCTGGAATGTTAATGTCTCCCCAGCCGATATGCGACGCTATCGATGATTTAAAAAGCGAAAATTCAAAGACTATATTTATGTCACCTCAGGGTAAAAATATGGACAATGATATGGTTATCGAGCTTTCAAGTTTTGAACATCTGATAATTCTATGTGGTCATTATGAAGGTGTAGATCAGAGGATTATCGATAATTACATCGATATGGAGATTTCTATAGGGGATTATATTTTAACCGGTGGGGAAATTCCTGCCATGGCATTAATCGACTCTGTTTCGAGATTTATTCCGGGAGTTCTAGGGAATAGTGACAGTGCAGTATCTGATTCGCTTTACAATGATTTATTAAAGTATTCTGTTTATACCAGACCTGCTGATTTTAGGGGGATGAAAGTCCCTGAAATTTTACTTAGTGGAAATCACAAACTCATAGAAGAGTGGCGTATGGAGAATTCTTTGGAAAATACGAAAAATAAAAGGCCTGATCTATACGAAAAATATTTGAAGAACAAAGTTTAGATACTTGTTTGATGTTAAGTATTTGATATGGTATAATAGCTAAGGTAATACACACATCTCCTGATTGATTCAAATGTGCCTATGGGTCTTGATGATATGCGATGGAGATGGAGGAATAAAACATGGAGGTGCAGTAAATGTCAGTTGTTACAATGAAAAGCCTATTAGAGGCGGGTGTTCACTTTGGACATCAAACTAGAAGATGGAATCCGAAAATGGCTAAGTTCATCTTTACGGAGAGAAATGGTATCTATATAATAGATCTTCAAAAAACCGTTAAAAAGATGGAAGAAGCTTATAATGTCGCTAAAGAAGTGGCTGCAAATGGAGGATCTATCTTATTTGTAGGTACAAAAAAACAAGCTCAAGAAGCTATCGAAAACGAAGCTAAAAGGAGCGGACAGCATTATGTAAGCCAGAGATGGCTGGGTGGTATGTTGACTAATTATCATACTATTAAAAAGAGAATCGACAGATTACATGAATTAGAAGCTATGGAAGAAACAGATGTATTTGAAAGACTTCCTAAAAAAGAGGTAATGACTTTAAGACATGAGAGAGAGCGTCTTGAAAAATTCCTTGGCGGGATAAAAAATATGAAGAGATTGCCTGAGCTTATGTTTGTTGTCGATCCTAAAAAAGAAAAAATTGCTGTCAATGAAGCGAGAATACTTGGAATCCCTGTAATAAGTATAGTCGATACAAATTGCGATCCTGATGAAGTCGATTATCCGATTCCAGGAAATGACGATGCTATAAGAGCTGTAAAGCTTTTAACAGGAACTATTGCAAATGCAGTCATCGAAGGTAATCAGGGAGAACAATTTGAAGATTATAAAGATATAGAAGAAAATGATGATCAAGCTGAGCAAGAAGAAGTAAAAGAAGATACTGAAGACGAAAAAGAAGAAGTAGTCGAAGAAGTAGAAGAAGCTGAGGAATCATCAGAAGAAGATAAATAATAAAAGGGGGTAGAGGTATAAAGATTTTTCTTTACTCTACCTTTAATTATATAGGAGGTAATTTATGTCGTATACAGCAGCACAAGTTAAGGAACTGAGAACTAAAACAGGTGCAGGTATGATGGATTGTAAAAACGCACTTGTTGAAACAGATGGTGATATCGAAAAAGCAATCGCAATTCTTAGAGAAAAAGGATTGGCGGGAGCAGCTAAAAAAGCTGGTAGAATCGCATCTGAAGGTATAGTGGAATCATATATTCACGGTGGAAGAATCGGAGTATTGATAGAAGTAAATACAGAAACTGATTTCGTAGCTAAAAACGAAGACTTTAAAAAATTCGTTAAGGATATGGCAATGCAGGTTGCAGCATCAAGTCCTCAATATGTGAGCGAAGAAGATGTTCCAGAGTCTGTAATAGAGAATGAAAGACAAGTTCTAATCAATCAGGCTATGAATGAATCAAAAGAAAAGAATATTCCTGAAGACAAGGCTCAAATGATTGCTGAAAAGAAAGTCGAAGGAAGAATGAGCAAATTCTTTGAAGAAATCTGCTTATTAGATCAAGCTTTCATTAGAGATCCAAATAAGAAAGTAAAAGATATTTTAACTGAACTTATCGGTAAAATCGGTGAAAATATTAAAATAAGAAGATTTACAAGATATGAAGTCGGAGAAGGTCTGGAAAAAAGAGAAGAAAACTTTGCAGAAGAAGTTGCTAAGCAAATAGGTAATTAATAATACTGGAGAACACTCGATGTTCTCCATTGTATTAATTAGATCTACAAAATTCTTGAGGTGATGCGGATGGATATAGAATATAAAAGAGTAATCTTAAAGCTGAGTGGTGAAGCGCTTTCCGGCGATAAGGGACATGGACTAGATGATGAAGTAATAAATAATATATGTTCTAAAATTGTCGAGATAAGCAAAAGAGGAGTGCAGATAGCTATCGTCGTGGGCGGCGGTAATTATTGGAGGGGTAAGAGCAGCACTATGATAGATAGGAGTACATCGGATAATATGGGTATGCTCGGTACAGTCATAAATGCGCTCAGACTACAGGCTTCTCTTGAGGAAATGGGGGTTGACACTAGAGTGCAGACTGCGATAAGCATGCAACAAGTAGCAGAGCCCTATATTAGGAGAAGAGCCATTAGACATCTTGAAAAAGGCAGGATAGTGATTTTCGGAGCCGGATCGGGACTACCTTTCTTTTCTACTGACACCACAGCAGCATTAAGAGCTGCCGAGATTGATGCAGACGCTATTTTAATCGGCAAAAAAGGCGTAGACGGGGTATATGACAGTGATCCAAATATTAATTCCGACGCAAAAAAATTCGATTATTTAACTTATATTGATGTACTTAACTTGGGATTGGGTATAATGGATTCAACGGCAACATCTCTTTGTATGGATAATGATATCCCATTATTGGTATTTGGGATAGATGATCCTCAGAATTTGATTAGGATTTTTGACAAAGAAAAAATAGGCACAATAATTCGCTAGGAGGCTTTTTTATGTATGAACCTATTATCAATGAATTAGAAAACAAATTAAAGAAGACGATTTCCGCATTGAAAGACGAATTGACGCAAATACGAGCTGGCAGGGCTAATCCTGCGCTTGTAGAAAAAATTACAGTAGACTATTACGGAGTACCTACACCCCTTCAACAGGTAGCTTCCATATCGGCTCCTGAAGCTAGACTTTTGGTTATTCAGCCATGGGATGCTTCTATAATCAAGGAAATTGAGAAGGAAATTCAAAAATCTGACCTCGGTATAACTCCGTCCAATGATGGTAAATTGATTAGACTTCCCTTCCCTGTATTGACGGAGGAGAGAAGGGTGGAATTGACAAAAGTTGCTAAAAAGATTTCTGAGAATTCAAAAGTGAGTATAAGAAATCTTAGAAGAGATGCCATTGACGATATTAAAAAGTTGGAAAAAGAAAAATCTTTGCCTGAAGATGATAGAAAAGTCGCTGAAAATAAAGTTCAGGAAGTCATAGATAAGTACAATAAGATGGTAGAAGAAATTCTAAAAGCTAAAGAAGACGAATTGATGGAATTGTAAGATTAAATCGAAGTTGAGGCAACTCAACTTCCGGTTTATTTAATTTATTTCTAATTGATGGAGGTAATAGTGCAAACAAAATCCGATAAGATGTCAAATCTACCAAGACATATATCTATTATAATGGACGGAAATGGAAGATGGGCTTCAGACAGGGGCTTGCCACGCTCATTTGGACATAGAGAAGGAATGAATAGAGTTGTAGATATTGTCGAGCATGCAAGCAAAATAGGAGTCGAGTATTTAAGCCTCTACGCCTTTTCAACTGAAAATTGGAAAAGGCCCGCAGAGGAAGTGAATGCTTTGATGGAACTGCTTGTGATATATATTAGAAATCAATTAAATAGACTGCATAAAAATGGAGTAATAATAAATATAATGGGCGATATCGATGCATTGCCAAATACTCCAAAAAGAGAGATAATTAAAGCTGTCGAAAAAACTGAGAATAATAAAGGCATGACTTTAAATTTGGGTATAAATTATGGCGGGCGAAATGAGATAATAAACGCATGTAAAAAACTATATATGGAAATTGAAGATAATGATAGATCTATAGAAAGTATTGAAGAGTCTGATTTAGAGAAGTATTTGTATACTTCCTCTCAACCGGATCCCGATTTATTGATTAGACCCGGAGCAGAAAAGAGAATCAGCAATTTTATGATATATCAACTAGCATATACGGAATTTTATTTTACAGATATTTTATGGCCGGATTTTAAGGCTGGAAATTTAGATGAGGCTATCGAAGAATATATGAGGAGAAAAAGGCGATTTGGAGGAATATGATGAAAAAGCTTATAACTAGAACATTGAGCGGCATACTTATACTGTCGGCTGTCATATTCTTTACATTAAAGGGAGATTTATATCTCCTGTCTTCGATTGTCGTATTAAGTTCTATCGCCTCATATGAATTTCATAGAGCTATGAAAAAAATAGATTTAAATTATCCTCTTTGGCTTCAATTGATATTTGGATTATTATTAAATATATTTGCCTATTTGAGGATGTATGAAATCTTTTTATTGGCACTTACTCTCATTTTTTTGATATCTTTCATAATCGCATCCTTGGGATTCAAGTATAAATTGAAAGATATGATGGCTTTTATATTTTCCATAATCTATATAAATGTCATACTCAGTTTTATTTTGAGATTTGATTCCAGCATATATTTGATTTTAGTATATTGTTGTGCATGGGGGACAGATACCTTTGCTTATATTGCCGGAGCATTATTTGGAAAACATAAATTAATAGAAAGGCTAAGTCCAAATAAAACTATAGAGGGATCTATTGGTGGAATACTAGGCTCTGTACTCATGGTGGTGCTGGTACTAATGCCCAGTGGATCTTATAATCTATTTCAATGGGCTTTGGTTGCCGCTCTTGGATCTATAATTTCACAGATAGGTGATCTATCGGCATCTTATGTAAAGAGATTGGCCGGAATCAAGGATTATGGAAAGATTATAGTCGGACATGGCGGAATACTCGATAGATTTGATTCTGTTATATTTGCTGTGCCCGTAATATATATGTTTAATATACTGATTGGAAGGTGAGATATGACTTCGTTTATTGTGACAGCTATTACTTCTATAATAGTTTTTTTACTCGTAATTTTAATACATGAATTTGGACATTTTGCTGTGGCGAAAGCAGTCGGTATTAAGGTGAATGAGTTTTCGATTGGAATGGGTCCTTCGATCTATTCAAAGCAAGCGGAGGAAACTCTGTATTCTGTTAGAGCATTGCCTATCGGTGGATATGTGGCTATGGAGGGTGAAGAAGAAGCGACTAGTGACCCTAGGAGTTTCAATAATGCCCCTATTTTTAAAAGAATCTTGGTAGTTGCTGCCGGAGCTTTTATGAATTTCGTTTTAGCGATCGTGGTACTGGTTATAATAGGCCTATCCCTTGGTTCTGCTACAACTACTATAGCGGATTTTACTGAAGAGTCTACAGCAAAGTCTGCCGGAATAATATCCGGGGATCGAATCATATCTATAGACGGTAATGAGGTAGATAGCTGGCAGGAAATTATAAATCTGATATCTAGTAGCAAATCTGAAAAACTTGATATTGGTATAAATAGAGATGGAGAAAATAAAGTATTTAAAGTTGATCGAGGCGAAGAAGGCAAAATTGGTATTATAAGCAAAACCGAGAGGAGTTTTTCTGGGGCTATATCCTATGCTTTTAGTACAATCGCTTTTATAACCGTTGAAATTTTCAAGTTTTTCCAAAGGCTTTTCACTGGCTCCGTGAGCTTCAATGAGGTATCCGGTCCTGTGGGCATAATAGTGCAAATAGGCACTGCAGCTAGAACGGGGATATTAAATGTCCTGCTTTTATTAGCTTTCATCAATATAAATGTGGGAATATTCAATTTATTGCCGATACCTGCTCTTGATGGTTCAAAGATAGTGATTTTAATTATAGAATCTATAAGAAAAAAGCCAATGCCTCAAGAAAAAGAAGGCCTTATCAATTTGATAGGATTTGTACTCTTGATTGGTCTTTTAATAGTTGTTACATTCAAAGATATAGTAAACTTTGGTCATTTCGGAGGTTAGAATGATTAAAAGAGTTAAGACGAAATGTATATATGTAGGAGATGTTCCGGTTGGTGGGGACTCTCCTATTACTGTTCAGTCAATGACCAATACTATTACTGCCGACATAGAGTCTACAGTAAGTCAAATATTGGAATTAGAAAGGCATGGCTGTCATATAATTAGAGCTGCTGTAAATAATAGGGAAGATGCTTTAGCAATAAATCAGATTAAAAAAAGAACTCATATCCCATTCATTGCAGATATACAATTCGATTATAGATTGGGCATTCAGGCGGTAGAGAATGGTTGTGACTGTCTCAGAATTAATCCCGGAAATATTGGGTCGGAAAGAAAAGTGAGAGAGATTGTAGACTGCTGTAAGGAATATGAAGTTCCTATAAGAATAGGGGTAAATTCAGGTTCATTATCGAGAAAAATAATTGACAAATACGGCGGAGTTAATACGGATAGTTTGGTGGAATCAGCCATAGATCAATTAGATATGCTTGAGAAATTGAATTTTTACAATACTAAAATCTCGATAAAATCCAGCGATGTAAATACGATGATAGACTCATATATTAAATTGTCAAAAAAAGTAGATTACCCATTACATCTGGGTGTTACTGAAGCAGGACCAATGATGAAAAGTACCGTTAAATCTAGCATAGGTATAGGTAGCTTACTCCGCATGGGGATTGGAGATACTTTAAGGGTATCTATTACAGGAAATCCAGTGGATGAAGTAGTCATTGGAAGGGAGATTTTAAAATCCCTATCGATATTAAATGAAGGAATTGACTTAATATCATGCCCAACATGTAGCAGGACTAAGATTAATCTAATCGAATTAGTTGAAAAGGCTGAGATGAAGCTTGATCAAATTGATAAAAATGCATCTATCGCTATAATGGGATGTCCGGTCAATGGACCGGGGGAAGCTAGAGAAGCTGATCTCGGCATTGCATGTGGCGATGGATTTGGAGTTATTTTTAAAAAAGGTAAGATCATTAAAAGAGTAAAAGAGGAAGAATTACTGGATGCATTGCTAAAAGAAGTAGAATTATTATAAGGAGTATTAAATGAATCAATCCGCTTTTTGGAAATCTATTGCTGCTGAAATACCGTCAATAAAAAAACTTAAATGTATTAAATATGATAGTTTAAATAAAGAATTGATTCTTGAATTGATAGTTAGTCCTGAATACGACAAATCTGATGCGGATTTCATTAGAGATAAGATAAAAGCTGAAATCCCAAATTTGAATATTAGAATAAATCATGAGCTTGATAATATGGAAAAATTTAACAAAACATATATTGAAGCTCTTTTTAATTCTTATAAAACAAAATATCCCTGGCTGGATCACGAAGGTTGCTTTATCGATATAAATGATGGCGATTTACTGCTGGAAGTGCCGAATAAAACAATAACGGACACGATTCATAGTAATGAAATCATCAAATATATCAAAGATGATATATCTAGAGATTGCGGTAAGAAAATAGAAATAAGATTAAAATGTTCGGATAATTTCAAAGCAGATGAATTTTTTAAAAAGACTACTGAAAAAGAAAAAGATATATCGATGAGGATAATGAAAAATGTCAATCGAGTTAGTAAGCCCCAAAGCAAAAATACAGTACAAGGAGATTTTTATATAGGAAAAAAGATAAAAGGAGATCCGATCCCCATTTCTTCATTGAATCAAGACAGCTACTTGATAACTATAAAGGGTAGGGTATTCGATATAAATACTAGGGAAATTAAGGGAGATAAATATATCGTAAATTTCCATATAAATGATGACAGTGGGGCGACTACTTGTAAGGCATTCTGGTCTAGTGAGATATATAATAGATTTATGGAAAATATAAAAGAGGGATCATATGTCTTAGTAAATGGCAAATATACTATGGATAGTTATATGAATTGCTATATCACGACAATTTCAAGCATGACTTTCGCAAGCAACGAAATACGACAAGATTTGTCGGAAGAGAAGAGAGTGGAAATGAGACTTCATTCTCAAATGAGCGCATTAGACGGTTTTGTAGATTTAGAAGATCTTTATAAGAGACTCTCGATTTGGGGACATAAAAGTATTGCAATTACTGATAAAGCAGTTGTGCAAGCTTATCCTCAAGCTATGGAATTATCCGATAGATATGGTATCAAGACTCTTTATGGTTTAGATGCTGATGTGGTTGAGGATTATTTGCCAATAGTCTCAAATTTTAAGGGTAAAGAAGAATATGAGGAATATGTCGTATTCGACCTTGAAACTACGGGATTATCCCATTTGCATGATAAGATTATAGAAATAGGCGCTGTAAAGATAAAGAATGGTTTGATAGTCGATACTTATAGAGAGCTGGTGGATCCCAAAATAACCATTTCTACATTTATAACTGAATTGACGACAATAAATAATGAGACTGTGGCTGGCTCTGATACTATAGACTTGGTACTACCTAGATTTTTGAAATTTTGCGGCTCATCTTGTCTTGTCGCTCATAATGCCGAATTTGATATAAGCTTTATAAAGAAGAATGCGAATGATTTAAATTTAGATTTTGATCTTCCTTATATTGACACATTGTATTTGGCAAGGTATCTACTTCCTGAACTAAGAAATCACAAGCTTGACACCCTTTCAAGATATTTCAAGGTTAAACTTGAAAATCATCATAGGGCCGACGAAGACTCTAAGGCTACGGCTAATATATTTTTGAGAATGAGAAATATATTAAAAGAGTCCGGTCAAAAGCTAAATGCAGATATAAATTATGCTGATACGAATTGGAATAGCTCAGCAACAAGGCAGAACAATATGTTGATATTGGCAAAAACACAGACCGGGCTCAAAAATTTATATAAGATCATATCTCATTCACATACAAAGTCATTATACAAGACGGCTAAGATTCCAAGGGCAATTCTCGAAAAATATCGAGATGGACTAATAATTGGATCAGGAAATATTTATGGTGAATTAATCGGGGCTATTTTAAATAGTGCATCTGATGAAGAATTGGAATCCATAGTATCATATTATGACTTTCTAGAAGTATTGCCTCATGATAATTACGAACATTTGATAGAAAGCGATAAGTCGAGATATGCAATCAGCGATATTGATTTCATAAAAGATTTAAATCGAAAAATAGTAGAGATTGGAGATAAGACGGGAAAACTCGTGGTTGCGACGGGAGATGTTTTTTATTTAGATAAAAAAGATCATATTTATAGGGATATTGTAAAATCAGTACAATTTAGAAGAGATGATAGTCTTTCTGAGAAACTATATTTAAAAACTACAGATGAGATGCTCGATTTGTTTTCTTATTTCGGAGCTGATAAGGCATATGAAATAATAGTTAAAAACACAAATATTATATCAGATTCTATTGAAGATATTCGACCAATCCCAAAAGGGAAATTCCCGCCGGTTGTTGAAGGTTCTGATGTCGAACTCAGAGAGATAACATATAATACAGCAAAAGAGATTTACGGCGACGATCTCCCAGAGATAGTTTCAAAGAGACTAGATAAAGAGCTGAATTCAATAATCAATAACGGATATTCCGTGCTATATATAATCGCTCGAAAATTAGTATTAAAATCAAATGAAGATGGTTATTTAGTAGGATCCAGGGGATCTGTAGGAAGTTCGTTTGCCGCTACAATGGCTGGTATTACAGAAGTTAATCCATTAGTAGCTCATTATATATGCCCTAATTGTAAGAATTCGGAATTTATAACTGATGGCAGTTATGATGCGGGAATAGATATGCCCGATAAGAATTGCCCGAAATGCGGTACAAAGTATAAAAAAGAGGGGCATAATATACCATTTGAGGTATTTTTAGGCTTTAAAGGGAATAAAGAGCCCGATATAGATTTGAATTTTGCCGGTGAATATCAAGCTATATGTCATAAATATACTGAGGAATTATTTGGCAAAGAACATGTATTTAGGGCCGGTACAATAGGAACTATAGCAGATAATACAGCATATGGATATATAAAAAAATACTATGAGAATACCGACAAAGACTTATGCCCTGCAGAGATTGCCCTGCTTCAAAAAGGAATCGTCGGATGCAAGAGGACGACCGGTCAACATCCTGGGGGGATAATGATAGTTCCAAATGGGATGGAAATCGAAGATTTTACTCCGATAAATTATCCCGCAGATGATCCTACATCTGAAACGGTAACTACTCATTTTACTTATAAAGCTGTCCATGAAACGATTTTAAAGCTCGATTTATTGGGACATGATGTACCCAGTATAATCAAGATGCTTTCGGATTTGACAGGAATTGATTCACTGAATATCCCGATGGGAGACGAAAAGACAATGCAGATATTCAGATCTATAGATAGCTTGAATTATATTGAAGATATGGATGATGATGTAGGGACTTTGGGAATTCCTGAATTCGGTACGGGATTTGTAAGGCAGATGTTAAAAGATACTAGGCCTACAACTTTTAGTGAATTAGTTAGAATTTCTGGACTATCTCATGGAACAAATGTGTGGCTCAATAATGCTCAGGAGCTAATAAGAAATAATATGGCCGTTTTGAATGAAGTCATCTGTACGAGAGATGATATAATGACTTTTCTTATACAAAAGGGAATGGATGACAATCTCGCTTTTAAAATTATGGAGAGCGTTAGAAAAGGTAGGGGACTTACGGAGGATCAGATTGATATTATGAATAAACTCGATCTTCCTTCATGGTATGTGGATTCTTGTCAGAAGATTAAATACATGTTTCCTAAAGCTCATGCAGTAGCATATGTACTCATGTCCTATAGAATTGCATATTTTAAAGTGCATCATCCATTAGCTTTCTATGCAACTTATTTTACGACCAAGCTCTCGGATTTTCCGGGTTCTGTAGTTTTGCGAGGAATTCATTCAGTTAAAAATGAAATGGAAAGAATAAAAGACCTCGGCAAGAAAGCGACTCAAAAAGAATTGGGAATGTATGGTGTATTAGAAGTGGCAGAAGAAATGTATGCGAGAGGAATAAAATTTACCGATATAAGATTGGGCTTGTCTAAAGGTAGAGAGTTCTCAATCTCTGAAGATGGATATATAATACCTCCCTACTGCTCTCTAGAAGATGTTTCTGAACAATGTTCTGTGGATATATATAATGAGTACAAGAATGGAGAATTTATTTCTATACAAGATCTTATGGATAGAACAAAGACAAATAAGACAGCTCTTGAAACTTTAAAACAATTTGGAGTATTAGATGGGCTTAACAGAACAAATCAGATAGATTTATTTGATATGATTTAATGTTTAATTTAACATAGTTCTAATTGCTAACAAAAGGAAAATATGTTACAATATATATAATGTTAGGAGTGGGTGTGGCCCACTCTTATTTCTTTAATTAATACGAAGGGGGACTGGAATGTCGTCTATAGCTAAGAGATTGGAACCGGATATAGAAAGAATTGTAGAGGATTTGGGTTATTATTATGTAGCGACTCTTTTTGTTCACGAAAATGGAAATAATGTACTTAGAATACTGATAGATAAGAAAACCGGATTAGGTTTAGATGATTGTGAAAAGGTGAGCGGAGAGATCAGCGACTGGTTAGATGAGGTAGATCCTATAAAGTCATCATATCTGCTTGAAATCTCTTCTCCGGGTTTGGATAGACCTCTAAAGACCGACAGAGAATTGCGAACTGCTTTAGATAAGGAAGTTGACATATCTTTATACGCTCCGATTGAAGGTAAGAAAAAGTATAGAGGGATTTTAACGCAATATGACGATGCGAAAATATCGATTGTTGAAGGAGAAAAATCAATAGAATTAGACAGATCGAAGATTTCGAAGATCACAAAAGTAATCGAGATAGGTGGATAAAAAAATGAATAAGGATTTTATTTTGGCTCTTGACGAAATCGAAAAAGAAAAGGGAATTTCAAGAGAGTCAATTTTTGAAGCTTTAGAAAAAGCTTTGATAAAAAGTTATGAAAAGAATTTTGACAATAGAGCAAATGTTACTGTCGATATAAATAGAGAAAATGGAAATATAAAGGTCTTTTCAGTTAAAACTGTAGTTGAAGAGGTCGTAGACCCTATAACGGAGATCAGTATTGATGAAGCTAAGGCCATGAATGTAGCTTTTGATATTGGAGATACTATTTCTTTAGAAGTAACGCCTATGAATTTTGGGCGTATAGCTGCACAGACAGCAAGAAATATAGTGATACAAAAAATAAAAGACATGGAAAGGGATATAATCTACAGTGAATTTGTAGATAGGGAAAGAGAATTAGTCAATGGTTCTATTCAGAGGATAGACAATGGCTATATATTCGTCGATCTAGGTAAATTAGAGGGAGTTGTTCCTCCGAATGAACAAGTTCAAGGTGAAAGATATAAAGTAAACGAGAGAATGAAGTTTTATATATCTGAAGTGAAAAATACCACTAAAGGTGCTCAAATAATTTTATCAAGAGCAGCATCGGGCTTGATAATGAGATTATTCGAGTTAGAAGTTCCGGAAGTTAATGATGGAATTGTCGATATATACTCTATATCAAGAGAAGCCGGATCGAGGACGAAGATAGCGGTCTTTACAAAGGAAGAAGATGTTGATCCCGTTGGAGCATGCGTTGGTTTTAAAGGTGCAAGGGTCAAGGCAATTGTTGATGAACTCAATGGAGAAAAGATAGATATTATAGTCTGGGATAAAGACCCGAAGATATTTATTAAAAATAGCTTGAGCCCTTCTGAAGTTTTAGACGTCTTTATTAATATCAAGGAAAAGAGCGCGCTAGCAGTTGTTCCTGATGAGCAATTGTCCCTAGCTATCGGAAAAGAGGGGCAAAATGTTAGACTAGCAGCTAAATTGACAGGATGGAAGATCGATATTAAGGGTAAATCCGGCTTTGAAGAGATGAAAAAGTCAGGAGAAGCTGACAAGATCTTGAATCTTGACGAAATATCATGTCATAAAGATGATGCTTTAGACGAGTCTTATACTGTAGATGAAGAAGATGAAATGCGAGAAGATTTGGAACCTGAAGATGATCTGCCAAATGAAGAAGATTCATTTGATGAAGATGAAATGATGGAAGACGAGTCTTTGAGCTTAGAATAAATTTGAAAGATGTGATCTTATGGTAGCAAAAACAAAGAAAATACCGATTAGAAAATGTGTCGGTTGTCAAGAAAGTATACCGAAGATAGAATTGATAAGAATTGTAAACAATAAGGAAAAAGGAGTCGTCGTCGATAAAACCGGAAAATTAAATGGTAGAGGCGCTTATATATGTAAGAATTTAGAATGTCTTGAGACGACTATAAAGAAAAGAAAGCTGAATCATGCATTAAAATCTGAAATATCTGAAGAAGTATATAAGGAGATAAGAGATTATGTAGAAGACGAGCAGTGATACCAGGGAGGTATTTTATGAGGAAAGTAAGAGTTTATGAATTAGCAAAAAAATTAAATATGGCGAGTAGAGATCTAGTCGCCAAGATAAATGAATTAGGTGTGCCTATTAAAAGTCATATGTCTATTCTGGAGGGAGAGGAATTGACTCTCATCGAAGAACTTCTGGCTAATGATAAAGGCGATAAGAATGAAGCGGCAACTGATACTAAGGACTCAAAGCAAGACAAGAGTGCTAAGGAATCTAAAGCCGGACAAGACAAAAAGGCATCCAAAGATAAATCAAATAAAAAACAGGCACATTCACACAAAAAGAAAAGTAGGAATGAATTTGCCCATAAAAAAGAGGATAAAGAAATAGAAAAGATAGAAGATAAGAAAGATACTGAAGAAAAAGAAATCGAGATTGGCGAGTCGATAATCGTAAGAGAGCTAGCTGAAAAGCTGGATGTAAATGTAAACCAATTAATTATGAAGCTTATAGATTTAGGGATAATGGCCAATCAAAATCAGGACTTGGATTTTGATACAGCCGCTCTAATTGCTGAAGAATTTGGATTTAATGCATCTAGATTGCAAGAAGAAGATGAATCGGTTATTTTAGGTTATGGCGATTTCGACTTTGAGGACGATGAGGCCGATCTCAAACCGAGACCTCCCGTTGTCACGGTAATGGGTCATGTCGATCACGGCAAGACATCACTTTTAGATAGTATAAGAAAAACAAAGGTTACAACACATGAGGCCGGTGGAATAACACAACATATCGGGGCTTCAAGTATATCAGTAGATGGTAATAAGATTGTATTCCTAGATACACCCGGTCATGAGGCCTTTACTTCAATGAGATCCAGAGGTGCCCAGATTACTGATATTGCAATATTAGTTGTAGCTGCAGATGATGGCGTCATGCCTCAGACTGTCGAGGCTATAAATCATGCGAAAGCAGCAGAAGTTCCTATAATTGTAGCCATAAATAAAATAGATAAAGATACAGCTAATCCCGACAGGATAAAGCAAGAACTTACTGAACATGGACTTGTGCCTGAAGATTGGGGCGGCGATGTTATCACTGTACAGGTTTCAGCTAAAAATCAGACAGGAATAGATGACTTGCTTGAAATGGTACTTATGGTTGCAGAAATGGAAGAGCTGAAGGCCAATCCAAATCGAAGAGCTGTAGGAACTGTAATTGAAGCGAGACTCGACAAGGGAAAAGGACCTGTCGCTACGGTATTGGTTCAAAAGGGAACTTTGAAATTTGGCGATGTAGTCGTATCAGGCATATCTAGCGGTAAAATAAGAGCGATGTTTGACGATAAGAGCAAGAGCATTAAAAAAGCGGGACCTTCGATTCCGGTTCAAATCTTGGGATTATCTGAAGTTCCTGAATCTGGAGATATGTTATATGTCGTCGAAGATGAAAAAACAGCCCGAAATTATGCTAGTAGTTTAAAAGATCAAATCAAGGCTGAGAAAGTTAAAGCGAGTGAAAATATTTCCCTTGAAGCTCTTTTTGGAAAAATAAAAGAGGGCGAGATCAAGGACCTCAATATAGTTATTAAAACTGATGTAAAGGGTACGATAGATGCCGTTAAAAATTCTCTCGAAAAACTGAGCAATGAAGAAGTCAGGGTTAATATAATTCACGCAGGAGTTGGGGGAATAAGCGAATCAGATGTGCTTTTAGCTACAGCTTCAAATGCTATAATAATCGGTTTTAATGTAAGACCTGGTCAGATTGCTATAGAAGCTGCTAAAAACCAAGGTGTCGACATACGTACCTATAGGGTTATATACGATGCCATCGATGATATAAAAGCAGCGATTAATGGTATGTTAGCCCCTAAGTATGAAGAAGAAGTAATAGGCAGGGCAGAAGTCCGAGCGGTATTTAAAGTTCCTTCAATAGGAAATATTGCAGGTATTTATGTGCTCAGCGGAAAACTAACAAGAAATGCAAAGATAAGGCTTTTAAGAAATGATATTGTCATTACTGAAGCTGATATAAATTCATTAAAGAGATTTAAAGATGATGTAAGGGAAGTAAATACAGGCTATGAAGGCGGAGTAGGACTAGAGAATTATAATGATTTAAAAGAAGGCGATATACTTGAAGCCTTCATTATGAAAGAGGTTAAGAGGTAATGAATAGTAAAAGACTTAGCAGAATCGGTTCTGAAATAAAAAAAGTAATATCTGAACTAATTTTAGAATCCATAAAGGACCCCAGAGTATCAGATATGACTACAATATCCGATGTCAAAGTGTCTAAAGATTTAGGATATGCAGACATTGCTGTTTCCATACTTGGAGATGACAAGGTCAAAAGCGAAACCTTAGAGGGTTTAAATAATGCTAAAGGATTCATTAAGAAAGAGCTTGGTCAAAGGCTTGATCTTAGACATATTCCCGAGATAAGATTTGAAATAGATGATACTGTAGAAAAAGGGATGCATATTGAAGAACTTATTTCGAAAATTCGTCAAGAAGAAAACAATGAATGATATTCGTGAATTTGCTGCGAATTTTAAAAATATAATAAAAAATGCCGAAAATATCGGCATAGTAGGACATATGAGCCCTGATGGAGATGCAATAGGATCTGCATTGGGCTTATATGATGCCGTTTTACAGCTCAATAATAATAGCTATGTATTAAAGATAGATGAGATACCGGAATATTTAAATTTTTTGCCGGGGCTCGATAAATTTACTGAATATAGTGGAGAAAAATACGATGTACTGATTACAGTTGACGCTAGCTCGAGCGATAGGATTGGCGATGCTGTATATGCATTGGAGAATTGCCGACAGTCCATAGTTATCGATCATCATATATCAAATGAAAAATTTGGGGATATTAATCATGTCGTTGCTGACGCAAGTTCTACATCAGAGGTCGTATTTGATTTAATTGAAGAATTAGGCTTATCTATATCAGAAGATATGGCTAGTTGTATATTTGTTGGAATTCTAACTGATACTAATAGATTCTTATACAGCAATAGCTCTTCTAATACACTCCGAGCTGCTGCAAAACTTATGGACACCGGATTTGATAAAGATTATATTCTGTACAATCTGTATCAAACCAATACAATGGGTTCTTTTAGATTGACTCAAAAAGTCATAGAGAATACTGAATTTTGCTATGATGATAAAGCGGCGATAGCTGTTATAGATAATGATATGCTCAATATTTGTGGAGCAGATAAATATGATATAGAGGATAAAATAAATCTGATAAGGGACATAAGATCTGTAGAATTAGCTTGTTTGATTAAAGAGGTCGATGATGATATTTACAAAGTCAGCCTTAGAAGTAAGAGATTTGTAGATGTATCAAAGATTTGTACAGAATATGGCGGTGGAGGTCATATTCACGCAGGAGGTTTTTCTTTTAGAGGAAATCTTAGTGAGCTAAAGACGAGTTTAATTAAAAGGTTTGATGAAATTGACTGGAGTAAAATTTGATTATGGAGTTATAAATGTCTTTAAGGAAGATGGTTTTACATCTCATGATGTCGTTCAGGTCTTGAGAAGGATACTCGGCTTAAAGCGAATCGGACATACTGGAACACTCGATCCTGCAGTAAAGGGAGTGCTCCCTATTTGCATTGGAAATGCCACAAGGGTAGCAGAGTATATCCAGAATCAAGGCAAGACTTATAAGGGTGTTATGAAACTTGGAATCAAAACCGATACATTGGATATGAGCGGTAGAATAATTTCTGAATCCGATTTTGTTCCGGATATGATAGATATTATAAAATCCGCAGATGAATTTCAAGGTGAGATTGAGCAAATACCTCCAATGTATTCAGCGGTCCACCATAATGGCATGAGACTTCACGAATTGGCAAGGTCGGGTATTGTAGTTAAACGTAAACCGCGAAAAGTGGAAATTTATAATTTTGAAATTTTGAGCTATGACTATCCTTATATATCTTTTGTATGCAAATGTTCTAAAGGCACTTATATAAGGACATTGGTCGACGATTTGGGAGAAAATCTAAATACTTTTGCAGCACTATATCATCTGGAGAGAACAGAAGTTGGAAATTTAAAAATCGAAGACTCTATAGATTTAAAAAAGATTGAAAAAATGGTAGGAATAGGCGACTACAGCTTTATTATACCCATGGACTTATGCCTAAATATGCCTAAAATCATAATTGATGATGGGCATTTTAATAGGATAATAAATGGAATAAAGATAAAGATTGATATTAAGAGTTCTGATAATCTTTACAGGATTTACTGTAAAAATAAATTTATCGGCATAGGTAAGTCAATTCTCAAAGATGGCGGAAATTATCTCAAGCTTGAAAAAATGTTGTATCAGGAGAGACGATGAAAATAACTAATCTAAATAAAGACAATATAAAAAAAGCTTCAATTATCGGTTTGGGAAATTTTGATGGGATTCATGTAGGGCATATTAAACTAATTCAAAAGGTAATTGAAATTTCTGAAAAATACGATTACGAGTCTAGCTTGATACTATTTAAAAACCATACCGATACTCTGCTCGCCAAGGATCATTTTAAATCGCATCTTACTTCATTGGAAGATAAGATTGAAATACTAAAAGGATTTAATCTATCAAATATATATATCCTCGATTTTGATGAAGAGGTAAGAAAGATGAATCCTGAAGAATTTATTGAAAAGATTCTTTTAGATAGATGTGAAGCTAGGGGAATCGTCGTAGGAAAAGACTATAGATTCGGATACGGTGCGCAAGGTGATGTGTCTTTTTTAAAATCGCATGAATTAGATAGATATAGATTATATATAATAGATGATCATAGGGTAAATGGAATTAGAGTCAGCAGTACTGAGATTAAGGATTTGATAATCAAGGGTGATATTGAGTATGCAAATAAACTTCTCAATAGATATTATCGGATTCAAGGTAGAGTTGTCGGCGGTGATGGAAGAGGTAGAGGACTAGGATTTCCAACTGCAAATCTAGAGATGAATTTCAATTATTTAATACCTGCAGATGGTGTTTATTTTACTATTACCAATATAAGTGGAGAAAAATATGCCAGTTTGACAAGCATTGGTACAAATCCAACATTTAATGGTGATAGCATGAGGATTGAAGTTTTTATAGAAAGCTTTAGCCAAGATATCTATGAAAAAGAGATAAGTGTGGAATTTGTAGAGTATTTCAGACCAACTATTAATTTTAATTCCGCAGAAGAATTGATAGATCAAATAAATAAAGATAAAAACAAGATGATATCTATTAAAGATGTTTACATGAAATAGGTTTAGTGATATAATGTTAATGCTAATATGCGATAGCGTTGTTGCAGGATTTATCCGACCGTAACGACAGCTATACGTGAATAAATAGGAGGATAAAATGATAACAAAAGAACAAAAAGAAGCGATAATCAAAGAGTACCAAACAAAAGAGGGAGATACCGGTTCGCCGGAAGTACAAGTTGCTATACTAAGCCATAGAATTAATTCATTGACTGAGCATTTAAAAAAGCATAAGTCTGATCACCACTCAAGAAGAGGTATGTTTAAATTAATTGGTCAGCGTAGAGGTCTCCTTAAATATCTTCAAAAGAAAGACATTGAAAGATACCGTACTCTAATCCAAAAGCTAAATATAAGAAGATAATAAGAGCGGCGGGTAGACCGCTCTTAATTTATAACTAGGAGGTACTAATGATAAGAGAATACACCTATAATCTCCAAGGTAAAGAGCTTATAGTAACAACCGGAAAAGTTGCAGAACAAGCAAATGGATCCTGTTTGGTTACGATGGGTGATTCGGTGATAATGGTAACGGCGACGGCTTCTGATAAGCCGAGGGAAGGTATTGACTTTTTCCCATTAAGCTGTGATTTTGAAGAGAAATTATATTCTGTCGGAAAAATTCCCGGTGGATTTATAAAGAGAGAGGGAAGACCGAGCGAGAGGGCTATATTGACTTCGAGATTGATCGATAGACCACTCCGACCACTATTCCCGGATAATTATAGAAATGATGTGCAGGTAATAGCCACGGCACTCTCCATAGATTTGGATAATTCGCCGGAGATGCTCTCAATGATTGGTTCATCGATTGCTCTTAGCATATCTGATATTCCATTTATGGGGCCAACGGCTGCTGTCAATGTTGGATATGTCGATGGTGAATATATAATAAATCCCAATAATGAACAGCGTGAGAATTCAAAATTAAATTTAACTGTAGCGGGAACTAAAGAAGCTATTATGATGGTTGAAGCAGGAAGTGATATTCTTTCTGAGAAAGAAATACTCGATGCTATTCTATTTGCTCATGATGAGATTAAAAATATATGCGACTTTATTTTAGGAATTCAAAATGAAATTGGAAAAACTAAAATGGAAGTTGAACCTGACGAAGTGAATGATGAGCTTAAATCAGAAGTCATAGCATTCGCTGAAGATAAGCTTGTAGAAGCTTTGAATAATCCAGATAAGGCTGAAAGAGAAAAAGCTACAGAGGAAATATTCGAGGCCAGTATCGAAAAATTCTTGGAGGATTATCCGGAAGAAGAAAAATTCATTAAGAATGTATTGGACGAAATAATCAAAAACAAGGTCAGGAGTATGATCCTTGAAGAAGGAGTAAGACCTGATAGTAGAAAGCCGGATGAAATACGAACTATAACTTGTGAAGCGGGACTTTTGCCGCGAGCTCATGGTAGTGGATTATTCAAGAGGGGTCAAACTCAGGTATTATCGGTTACTACTCTTGGAGCACCGAGCGATGTACAAATATTAGATGGACTTTCTGAGGATGATAAGAGATATATGCATCATTATAATTTCCCGCCATATAGTGTCGGTGAAGCTAGACCTCTTAGAAGTCCTGGTAGAAGAGAGATTGGTCATGGAGCATTAGCAGAAAGAGCTTTGATACCTGTTCTTCCGGAAGAAAGTGAATTTCCATATACGATAAGAGTTGTATCAGAAGTCTTAAGTTCAAATGGATCAAGCTCTCAAGCGAGCGTATGTGGCTCAACACTTTCTCTTCTTGATGCGGGTGTTCCAATTAAAGCCAATGTTGCAGGTATAGCTATGGGTCTTATAAAAGATGAGAATTCTGATAAAGTAGCAATACTTTCAGACATCCAAGGCTTAGAGGACCATCTTGGTGATATGGACTTTAAAGTTGCAGGTACTTCAGAGGGAATTACGGCGATTCAAATGGATATAAAAATTGCCGGAATAGAAAAAGAAATCTTGGAAGAAGCTTTAGACAGGGCAAAAGCGGGAAGACTTTATATTCTTGATAAGATGAATCAAACTTTAGATAAACCGAGAGAGGAAATATCAGATTATGCACCAAGAATATTTACGATTAAAGTAAATCCTGATAAGATTAGAGAAATTATCGGACCTGGAGGAAAGACTATCAATAAGATAATAGATGAAACCGGAGTCAAGATAGATACATTTGATGATGGACAGGTGGTCATAACTTCTGATAATAACAAGAATGGTAAAAAAGCTATCGAGATGATAGACGAGATTATAAAAGAAATCGAGATTGGTGAAACTTATCTTGGTAAAGTCACAAAAATTATGAATTTTGGTGCATTTGTAGATGTACTTAACGGTAAAGAAGGATTGGTTCATATCTCTCAATTGGCTCATGAAAGAGTTAATAAGGTCGAGGATGTTCTAAAGACGGGAGATGAAGTTCTGGTTAAGGTTATAGATATCGATAAGCAGGGCAGGGTCAATCTTTCGAGAAAAGCTTTGTTACCAAAGCCAAATCCGAAGAAATAAACAAAAACATAGACTTAGGTTTATGTTTTTTTATTAGGGGGAATTAGATGAAAATAAATATAATCAATAAATCGAAATACGAATTACCAAAATACGAAACCTGTGGATCGGCAGGTATGGATTTGGTTGCAAATATAGAGGAGCCTGTGATAATTAATCCTCTTGAGAGGGAGATAATCCCAACAGGACTATATATTGAACTGCCACAGGGCTATGAGGCTCAAATAAGAGCTAGAAGTGGTTTGTCATATAAGCATGGGATAACAACTGCCAATGGCATAGGAACGATAGATTCGGATTATAGGGGAGAGATAGGAGTTATCTTAGTTAATTTATCTCATGAACCTTATTCTGTCGAGCCCGGCGATAGGATTGCACAGATGATAATTGCAAAATATGAAAAAGCTGAATTTGTCGAGGTTGACGAGATTTTAGAAACAGAAAGATCTGACGGAGGATTTGGACATACGGGATATTAATAATATGATATAATTAAGACATGATTAAACGAGGTGTAGTATGTCTAGAAAAGTTAAAAAATCTATAAAAAATCCCATTAAATTGACTAAAATTAATATAAAGACGATACAAATAGCATTGATTACAGTTTTGATATTCTGCTATTTGAGTGTTCTAACAAATAATTTGGGTGTTATAGGTGGGTTTTTAAAATTAAAGATATTTCAGCTTATAGGGCTTGGTGCTTATTTTATACCTGCAATTATAATAATCCATTTGGTTTTAGTTTTATTTAATTTATCAAATAAAATTAAATTAAGAAATAAATTATATATCTATGCTCTTTCTCTGATAGCGCTTTTAATTATAGATATCAATCTTTCAGTCGGTGATAATATTGGAGCAAGGGTGAGTTTTGCAATGGATTTAGCTAAATCATCATCAGGAGCCGGTTTGATTGGTGCTGTCATAGGTCATTCAATAGTAAAGTATTTTGGAAAACTAGGAGCTTATTTACTTTCTGTAATTGTCCTATTTTTCTCCATATTATCATTTTTTGATATAAAGATAAAAGATTTTTTTCTGGAGATAAGAGATTTTTTTAAGAAGAATATTGATTTTAAAAAAATCTTTGCGAAAAAAGATGGTAAATTGGATATTCGGGAAGAAAAGACAGAAAGAGAAATAGTAAAGGATGAAGATGAGAAAAGGGATTTTATAAAAAAGCTAAACAAAACAGAGAATAAAGTAAAACCAAGGCAGATGTCGGTAGAAGACTTCAATATAATACTTGAAAAGAAAAGCACTAATTATAAATTTCCGCCCTTGGAATTATTAAAGACCAATGATGCCACAAATAATGGCGATATGGAGGAACAAGAACAAAACTCCAGAATTATAGAAGAGACCATGCGAAGCTTTAAAATTGATGCTGAAGTCTTTGATGTAAAAAGAGGTCCGAGTGTCACATGTTATGAACTCAAACCTGCAGGTGGAGTGAAAGTTTCGAGTATAGTAAATTTGGCTGACAATCTTGCTCTATCCCTAGCTTCATCGGGAATTAGGATAGAAGCACCCATCCCTGGTAAATCATTGGTTGGTATAGAAGTACCAAATAAATTGAAAGACGATGTATATCTAAAAGAAATAATATGTTCAAGTGAATTTATAGATAATGAGTCGCCAATGCCTCTTGCGCTCGGGAAAGATATATCTGGCAATCCTATAATAACATATATGGAAAAAATGCCTCATCTTTTAATTGCCGGCGCAACCGGTTCTGGAAAATCAGTATGTATCAATACCTTGATAATGAGTATATTATTTAGGTCAGCACCCGAAGATGTTAGGCTTATATTAATAGATCCAAAGATGGTAGAACTGAATATATATAATGGAATACCTCATCTCGTAATCCCTGTTGTCACAGATCCTAAGAAAGCATCTGCTGCCTTGAATTGGGCAGTTAAGGAAATGGATAGGAGATATACTGTTTTCTCAGAGAATTCGGTAAGGGATATAAATTCGTATAAAGCCAAGTTCAAAGGCGAAGATTTTGAAGATATGCCTTATATTGTCATAATAATAGATGAGTTATCCGACCTCATGATGGTTGCAGCTCAAGAAGTAGAAGATCATATATGTAGATTGGCACAGATGGCGAGAGCTTGTGGAATACATTTGGTCGTAGCAACTCAAAGACCTTCTGTCGATGTAATAACTGGTACTATAAAGGCAAATATTCCTTCGAGAATTTCATTTGCAGTATCTTCACAAATAGACTCAAGGACAATATTAGATATGGCCGGAGCTGAAAAACTCCTCGGTAAAGGGGATATGCTATTCTACCCTTCTAATTTTATGAAGCCTCTTAGAGTGCAAGGCGCATTTATAAGTGAAAAGGAAGTTAGTAATGTAGTACAGTATATTAAAGATCATACTCAAGTTCAATACGATAAAGAGGTAATATCGGATATTGAAAAGCAACAAAAGCAAGTAAAAAAACTTGAAGATAAGGATGAACTTCTTTCAGAAGCTATAGATATAGTAATTCAAGAAGGCCAGGCATCTGTATCATTAATACAAAGGAAGTTAAGAGTAGGATATTCAAGGGCGGGCCGAATTATCGATGAAATGAATGCCCTAGGAGTTGTTGAAGATCATCAGGGTAGCAAGCCCAGAAGAGTTCTCGTATCAAGAAATATTTTAGCAGAAGGAGATAAGGATGAATATAGCAAATAAACTGACTGTATTTAGAATTCTACTAGTTCCCGTATTTATAATATGCCTTGAGGTTTTTCATCTAGATAATTATATCCCTTTTATAGTTTTTGTAGTCGCAGCTTTGACAGATTCGCTGGATGGATATTTTGCAAGGAGCAGAAATTTAATAACTACATTCGGCAAGTTTTTAGATCCTATAGCTGATAAATTATTAGCTTTAAGTGCTTTTATTATGCTGGTTGGAATGGATATAATTCCCGCATGGTCAGTATGCATAATAGTAGCCAGAGAAATAGTGATTACCGGCTTTAGAATTATAGCTGCTTCAAATAATATTACTATAGCTGCGAGTAATTTAGGGAAGATCAAAACCATTAGCCAATTCTTATCTATTTGCTTAATATTATCAAAGATTAAATTGGGCATCAATATAGATTTATTAGTATATTATTTTTCAGTTGTGTTTACTATATTATCGGGTATAGATTATATAATGAAAAATAAAAGTGTTTTAGACCTTAGTAATATTTAATCTTGACTTATATTATAAAATGGTATAGAATTAAAACGAACATTAGTTCGGAGGAGGTTTAAGATTGACTAAATTAGATGATCCAGCTAAAAAAAGGGCCTTGGATTTGGCTTTTGCAAAAATAGAGAAACAATATGGAAAGGGCGCTGTTATGAAATTAGGAGAGGCGCCAAAGATAAATATAGATTCTATTCCTACAGGAGCAATTAACTTGGACATTGCTTTAGGAATTGGAGGATTGCCTAGAGGTCGTATTGTTGAGATATACGGTCCTGAATCTTCCGGAAAGACGACTGTAGCTCTTCATGTAGTAGCTGAAGCGCAAAAATTAGGTGGAATTGCTGCTTTTATAGATGCCGAGCATGCTCTCGATGCAGTTTATGCCAGTAATTTAGGCGTTGACATAGATGATTTAGTTGTATCTCAACCGGATACGGGCGAACAAGCTTTAGAAATAACTGAATCATTGGTAAGGAGTAATGCTGTTGACTTAGTAGTTGTTGACTCAGTAGCTGCATTAGTCCCGAGAGCCGAGATAGAAGGCTCAATGGGAGATTCTCATGTGGGATTGCAAGCTAGGCTCATGTCTCAGGCTTTAAGAAAATTAGCCGGTGTGATATCAAAGTCTAATACAACTGTTATATTTATAAATCAATTGAGGGAAAAAGTCGGTATTATGTTTGGCAATCCTGAAACCACAACCGGTGGTAGGGCATTGAAATTCTACTCTAGCGTGAGATTGGATATCAGAAGAATCGACTCTATTAAAGATACTGATAGTATAATTGGAAATAGAACACGTGTAAAAGTGGTTAAAAATAAGGTTGCTCCGCCATTTAAACAAGTGGAATTCGATATAATGTACGGAAAAGGAATTTCACAGTCGGGAGTCTTATTAGATACCGCGGTTGATTTGGATATAATAAACAAATCCGGTTCATGGTATAGCTACGGAGATAATAGGTTAGGGCAGGGGAGAGAGAATGTCAAGAACCTTCTTGAAGAGAATCCGGAGATGTTTAACGAGATACAATCTATAATCAGAGAAAAGAGCGGTTTTAAAGAAGAGGACAATATAGAAGAAGATATCGTTAAAGAATAGTTAAAAAGACTATGGAAGAGCTGGCTTAGCTGACTCTATAGTCTTTTTTATTTGTTAAAATAATTTAATAAAAATTATACGTAAATTACCCTTGTTAAACAATTGGCATCTTGACACATTTGTATAAAAGGGATAGAATTAAATAATGAACTATACTAATATATTTTAAAAATAACAACTTAAAAAGCGTAGTTTGAAAATTTAATATTAAGGAGGTGTATTAGCATAAGTAAGTACATCATAGTAATAATCGCTTCAATGATATCTGTAATTATCGGAGTTATTATCGGTATTTTTTATAGAAAAAATATAGCTGAAAAGAAGATTGGAGTTGCTGAAGATTTAGCAAATCAAATCCTTGATGAAGCTAATAGAAAAGCTGAAAACTCAAAAAAAGAAGCAATCTTAGAAGCTAAAGATGAAATTCATAAATTGAGAGTTGAGCAAGAAAAAGAATCTAAAGAGAGACGCTCTGAAATTCAAAGATTAGAAAAGCGTGTTATACAAAAAGAAGAGTCATTGGATAAAAAATCAGATGCTTTAGATAGGAAAAATGATCAATTAGATAAAAATCTAAAGAAATTATCTGATAGAGAAAAAGAATATGATGCTTTATTTGTAAAACAAGAAGAAGAACTTCAAAGAATTGCTGAATTAACAAAAGATGAAGCTAAAGATATTATTTTAGACGAAGTAATAAAAGATGCAGTACATGAATCCGCAATGGTTATCAAGGAAGTAGAAGCTAAGACTAAAGAGGAATCAGAGAAAAAAGCTAGGGAAATAATCGCTGCTGCCGTTCAAAGATATGCAGCTGATCATGTTGCCGAATCGACTGTTACAGTAATTTCATTGCCAAATGAGGAAATGAAAGGTAGAATTATAGGTCGTGAAGGTAGAAATATAAGAGCTTTTGAGACTATGACGGGAATTGACCTTATAATAGACGATACCCCTGAAGCTGTAGTGCTATCGGGTTTTGATCCCATAAGAAGAGAAGTTGCTAGGATTGCACTCGAAAAACTTATAGTTGATGGAAGAATTCATCCTACTAGAATTGAAGAGATGATTGCAAAGGCTGAATCTGAGGTCGATGCGACTATTAAACAAGCCGGAGAAGACGCTTGCGATGAAGCCGGTATATTTGGAATCCATCCAGAGATAATCAGGCTATTAGGTAGATTGAAATACCGTACTAGTTATGGTCAAAATGTCTTAAAGCATAGCATAGAAGTTTCTATTTTATGTGGTATGATAGCTGCTGATTTAGGCGCTGATGTAAAAATAGCTAAAAGAGGCGGACTCTTACATGATATAGGTAAAGCTATAGATCATGAAATGGAAGGACCTCATGTGGAACTCGGAGTGATGATGGCTAGAAAATACAAAGAAAGCAAGGATGTTATTCATTGTATAGAAGCGCATCATGGAGATGTCGAGCCCGAGTCGATTGAAGCATTGATAGTTCAAGCTGCCGATGCATTATCTGCTGCCAGACCTGGCGCTAGGCGTGAATCGCTTGAAAATTATATAAGACGACTTGAAAACTTGGAAGAGATTGCAAATTCATTTGACGGTATTGATAAATCATTCGCAATACAAGCTGGTAGAGAGCTTAGAATAATGGTCAAGCCTGATGATATAAGCGAAGACCAGATGATAGTAACAGCTAGAGATATCGCAAAAAGAATCGAATCAGAGCTAGAGTATCCCGGACATATCAAAGTAAATGTTATAAGAGAAACTAGAGCGACAGATTATGCTAAATAGTAATAAAAACGGAATATTCGTATTCCGTTTTTTTAAACCTTATTTTTAATATCTAGATTAATTTATTTCTTATTATAATTTTTTAATCTTATATTTTATCGGTAATTCTAATCATATGATATGTAAAACTTAGTCAGTCTTTAAAAGACTTGACATGGGCATAATTCATATGATATTATTTAATTAATAAAACATTGCACAAAATTATTATTTTGTGCAATAAAAAAGGAGTCAATATGCAGTCACCCATTATACTCGAAGATTACCTTAATTATATGCGAACGATTAAGGGATCATCTACATCTACAATTAAAGAATACAGATATGATCTTACTATTTTCTTAAAATACATAAAAGCTAGACTCTCCGGAGCAAATACTGAAGATATAAAAATTTTAGATGAAACCGAGATAAATTCAGTCGATAGCAAGCTCATAGAGAGCATTTCTATCAATGACCTATACTCTTACCTGTCTTATCTCGATAAATGCAGAGAAAACTCTCCTAGGACTCGAGCACGCAAAGTATCGGCTATTAAGTCTTTCTATGACTATCTTTATGTTAAATCCGATCAAATTTCTGTAAATCCTACTGAAAAGCTCGAATCGCCTAAGCAGTTTACCAGAAATCCCGTATATTTAACTCTTGGAGAAACTCAAAAGTTATTGGCTAAAGTTCATGAAATGGAAAATCCATTTATTAGAAATCGAGACTACTGTATCATATTTATATTTCTAAACTGTGGTATCAGATTGTCTGAATTAATAAGCATAGATTTAGATGATATAAAAGATGATATATTGACTGTAATTGGTAAAGGAAATAAAGAGAGGACTGTTTATCTAAATAATTCTTGTATAATTGCAATAAATCAGTATTTAGCAGTTAGACCGAAAGTAGAAAATGAAAAAGCTCTTTTCTTAAGTGAGAGAAATAAAAGGATAAGCAAAAGAGCTGTTCAATATAGGATAGAAAAATATATTAAAGAAATTAATTTAGATCCTAGACTGTATTCTGTTCATAAATTAAGACATACGGCAGCTACCTTGCTTTATAAATACGGTGATGTAGATATAAGAGCATTGCAAGATATCTTGGGACATGAATCTGTAGCCACGACACAAATTTATACTCATCTCGATGATGAGGATCTTAAAAAAGCTGTAGATAAAAACCCATTAAATATACCCATAGATTAATCTATGGGTACTTTTATCAAGTCTCCCGGCTGAATATCAGCAGAATCGAGATTATTGAATTTTCTAATTTCAAAGATGTATTTTCTAATATCTGGTTCCTGATTATATTTTTTTGCAATATCCCAAATAGTATCTCCGTATTCTACCTTTATAACTTTGTAATTCTGATCTTTATCGGCTTTTGCGTCAGATGAAATAAAAACAAAAGCAAATAAAGTTAGTGAAATTGAAATCAAAAATATAAAACTGTAAAATCTAAATTTATTTTTAACTACATATCTTTTCCTATTCATATTGACCTCCATATACTTGTGAACATTTGTTCTTTATAAATATTATATACGAATATATGTTCGCTGTCAAGAAAAAAAGAACATTCGTTTGTTTTTTTCTCTTATATATGATAAACTCTAATAGATTAGAGATTTGAAAGCAAAAAGAGATAAATATAAAATTATTAGGAGGGCTTATGTACTCTGATTTAAATGAAAAACAATTAAAAGTATTAAATTTTATAAAATATAATATTGCCGAAAACGGATATCCACCGACAGTAAGAGAAATAGCTGCCTCAGTGGGTATAAAGAGTACTTCTACTGTATATAAATATATACAAAATTTAGAAGAGAAAAAATATATAAGAAAGAGCTCATCTAAAAATAGAGCTATCGAAGTCATCGAATATAGTACTGATTATGAGATGCCGACTAAGAAGACTATAGATATCCCTATAATAGGTACTGTCACTGCAGGACAGCCAATATTAGCTATCGAAAATATAGAAGACACCTTCCCCATACCAATAGAACACTCATTTGGGGCAAATCTATTTATGCTTACAGTTCAAGGGGAGTCAATGATTGAAGCGGGTATTTTAGATGGTGATTTAATAGTCGTCAGACAACAAAATAATGCCGAAAATGGAGATATTGTAGTCGCTCTTATCGATGATAGCGCTACAGTTAAAAGATATTTTAAGAAAGATGATCATATAATGTTGAAGCCCGAAAATAGTAGTATGGAGCCTATTAAAACTAAAAATGCAGTAATATTGGGCAAGGTAATAAGTTTATATAGAAATTTTTAGAATATAATAAAAATGTCAGAAATCAAAGATTTCTGACATTTTTAAATTAAAATTTTAATACGCCAATAGAATCTAAATCCTGCAAAGCATATCCTAATGCCATTTTACACTGATCATAAGATACTCCTCCCTGATAAAATGCCATATATGGGTCTCTGAGAGGACCATCTGCACTTATTTCTATCGATGAACCATCTACGAATCCACCAGCTGCCATTATGACCTTATCTTCATAACCAGGCATTTCCCAAGGATAAGGCTTTACATGCGAGTCGACTGCTGAAGCTTTTTGTATGGCTTGACAAAAGCTAATTACTGACTCGGGATTTCCAAATATAATTCCCTGTACTATATCTGATCTTATATCTTCAGGGCTTGGAATTGTTTTAAATCCTAGCTCCGAGAATACCTTACCAATCAAAACAGCGCCTTTTAGTGCATTATTTACTGCTATTGGAGCATAGAACAAACCTTGTAAAGTCGGCCTTGTCATTCCAAATGTCAACCCACAGTCTTTACAAAGCCCGGGAGCTGTAAGCTTATTTGCACATCTTTCGATTAATTCTTCATCTCCAACAATATATCCACCTGACAAAGAAATTCCTCCACCTGGATTCTTTATAAGTGAGCCGACTGCAATATCCGCTCCTATTTCAATAGGCTCATAAATGGATGTAAATTCGCCATAACAATTATCTACCATGATAATGATATCCTTATTAATTTTTCTCACTTTTTTTATGGCAAGCTCAATTTCTGAAATGGTATGGGCTCTTCTAGCAGTATATCCCATTGATCTTTGTATCAATATCAATTTAGTATTATTTTTTACTTTTGATTCTATTCCAGAAATATCTATTTTCCCGTCAATGAGTTCCAATTCTTCATAGGAAATACCATATTCTCGCAGATTGCCGACTTCATTGCCTGTAATACCTATTACCTTTTGCAATGTGTCATAGGGTCTACCTGATATACTTAGCATTTCATCTCCTGGCAATAATAATGCTTCAAGAGTTAAAGCCAGAGCATGGGTACCTGAAGCTATATTAGGCCTTACTAAAGCATCTTCTGATTTAAATATCTTAGAATAGATTTTTTCTACTTTCTCTCTGCCGATATCTGCATAGCCGTATCCCGTAGTCCAGTGAAAATCAGCATGTGATAATTGAACATCCTGCATTGCTTTTATTATCTTATGCTGATTAATTTTTCTAATCTCGTCGAATTCTTTAAATCTATCTTCTAATTCTGACTCGCATCTATTTATAATTTCTTCATATTTTGAGTTATTTATCATTTAATCTCCTATAATATCTAAACAATTATTTAATATTTTACTTATATCATCATCTTTTTCAATCTCGATGACTCTCCTAGAGGGCTCACGTCTAAACCATGTCAATTGTCTTTTTGCATATCGTCGGCTATTTTGCTTTAATTTTTCGATCATATCATTGTAATTATATTTACCGTCGATATAATCAATACATTCCTTATAACCTATTGCTTTCATTGAATTTAAGTTTTTATCATAACCCATTTCCAATAATTTTTTTACTTCTTCGATAAGTCCCTCCGCTATCATTTTTTCGACCCTCTCATTAATCAATTCATAAATCTCATCTCTATCTCTATTCAGTACGATATACTTAAAATCTATATTTAAATACTTGCGAGAATAATCATTAAAATAAGAAAATGGCTTTGATGTTTGATCAAAGACTTCCAATGCCCTTATTATTCTCTTAACCTGATTTGGATGATTCTTTTTAGCAGTAGTCGGATCTACTTTCTCGAGAATCGAATGTAGATATTCATTTCCATATTTATTTGCAATTTCTTTGTAATAGGCTCTTAAAAACTCATTTGGAGGTGCTATATTAAAATTTAAATCATAAATCAATGAATCGAGATATAGGCCAGTTCCACCTGTTATTATCGGTATCTTATTATCTTCATTTAGTCTATTAATAATATCATAACAATCTTTTTTATAATCATCGACGGAGTATTCTTGATCAGGGTATACTATATCAAGCATATGATGTTTTACGCCTTGCATTTCTTCTTCTTTAATCTTCGCAGTGCCGATGTCCATATATTTATATATTTGCATAGAATCTGCTGATATAATCTCTGTATCTAAAACCTTAGCTAATTCAACTGATAAGCTACTCTTACCTACACCAGTCGGCCCTGTTATTATTATAATTCTATTAGAAATTGTCATTTTATTCTTAAAAACTCCTTCTCGAGTTTACTTTTATCAAATACTATAAATGTCGGCCTACCATGTGGACAGCTTAGAGGGTAATCGCAATGACTTAAATCTTCAAGTAATTTTTCAACTTCAGGTTCAGATAAATCATCACCAGCCTTAACGGCACTCTTACAAGCTTTCATGGCTATCATATCATTAATATAGTCCGAGTCATATTTATTATCTATTTCTAAGATATCGAGTACATCTAGGAAGAGTCTTTTAAAATCAATTTTTTCTAAAAAACTTGGAACTGCTCTGATAGCAATTGAATACTTTCCTATTAAATCGGAATAAAATCCCATATTTTCAAAAACAAACTTAAATTCATTATATAAATCTATATCATTGTCTGAAACTTCAATTATTATGGGCGCAATTAAAGCTTGAGATGCTGCGCCCTCTATATTGAGTATCTTGCTTATCTTCTCATACATTATTCTCTCATGTGCTGCATGTTGATCTATGAGGATCATTTGTTCCCTTATTCTATCTTCAAATATTAAATAAGTCTTTAATACAGCTCCAATATATAGGTAGTTTTCAAATATATTATCATCAATGATTTTTTTAGTTTTTTCAAATTCTAAATCCGAACTGATTTCATTAATTTCATCTTCACTCAAATTCTCTATCATTTCATTTTCTTTTAATTCTTTGTAATCTATATCGGAATCCATATAGGAATCAGATTCTTTCTCTGTAAAGAAAATCTCGTCTTCCTCTATTGAGTCCTGTGAAATCGAAGCGTCTGAGAATAGTTCTAAAGATTTTTCTTCGATTAATTCCCCTTTGTAAGGATTAAAATTATTTGAATATCTATTTAATAAGTCCTTATATTTGTCATCATCTTTTATGAATAATTGCTCCGGACTATCATTATCCTCAGTCAGGGCTGAGACGGTCTTGAGATTTTTAGGAATCAATATATCTTTTAAACTTTTCGAAATAGAATCTGTCAGTTCATCGAAAAATCTAAATTGAATTTTTTGCTTATTTGGATGTATATTGACATCTATATTCTCAGGATCAGTTTCTATGAACAACTGAAATGCAGGGAATTTACCATTGGGAATAACTTGTCTATAAACCCTCTCCATTTTTAAAGAAATATCTTTTGCTTCGATATACCTATTATTTACAAAAATATACTGAAGTGATCTATTTCCACGATAAAATCGATTATCCGTAATATATCCTTTATATTTATAATTATCAGTATTACCTTCTATATATATTAGAGATTCAGATAGGCTCGTGCCAAAGACTTTGCTTATATTGGCTAGATATTCATCAGAAGATATGGTCTGAAATTGTATTTTCGAATCTTTGATATATTTAAAAGATATTCCCGTATTTCCTATAGCTAATTTTTGCATCAATTCAGTTATGCAATTTCCTTCTGATATATGAGATTTTAAAAAATTCCTTCTGACCGGGATATTTTTAAAGAGATCTTTTACAACTATTGTAGTGCCTTTATTCATCGCGATCTTTGTCTTATCAGATACGTGAGCGTCTTTGTACTCGACTTTGGTTCCGATTTCCTCTGAAACCGACTTGGTTCTTATTTCCAAATCTGCCGCAGCGATAATTGAAGCAAGAGCTTCACCCCTGAAACCCATTGAATAGATATGATAGAGATCTTCAAATAATTCTATCTTAGAGGTAGCATGTCGCTTAAATGCGATTTCTATATCTTGTTCCTCTATACCATCTCCATCATCAGATACTAAGATTTCGTCAATTCCACCATTTTTAATGCTAACGGTAATATTTTTAGCATTTGCATCTATTGAATTCTCAACTAATTCTTTAACTATTGAAGCCGGTCTTTCAATCACTTCACCGGCTGCTATTTTTTGTATTGTTGAATTATCGAGTAATTTTATTTTCATCTAATCATCTCCGATTAATTTAGATTCATCTATTAATTGTGAGAGTCTATTTAATGCATCTAGAGGTGACATCTCATTTAAATTGATCTCTTTTATCGATTTAATGAAGGCTTCCTTTTGGTAAGAACTAAAATCAATCTGTAAATTATCTATCTTATCTGTATTTATTTTAAAGGAATTTGTCTTTTCAATAGACTTCAAAACATTTTTTGCCCTTTTAGTAACAGATATAGGAAAGCCTGCTAGTTTTGCAACTTCAATTCCAAAACTCCTATCAGCACATCCCTTGACTATCTTATGAAGAAAAACTATGGAATCATTATATTCTTCTACTTGTACGCAAAGATTTGTGACATTGTCTAGTTTTTCATCGAGCTGAGTAATTTCTTGATAATGTGTGGCGAATAAAGTTTTTGCTTTAATCTTTGTACTTATATATTCCACTATTGCCCAAGCTATACTAAGCCCATCATAAGTACTTGTCCCTCGACCTACCTCATCTAAGAGTATCAAACTGCTTTTACTTGCATTTCTTAGTATATAGGACATCTCCTTCATCTCTACCATAAAAGTGCTCTCACCCTGCATTATATTGTCGGAAGCGCCTATTCTTGTAAATATCTTATCTACAATACAGAGATTCGCAGAATCAGCAGGAACAAATGAACCAATTTGTGCCATTATACTTATTATCGCTATCTGTCTTAAATATGTTGACTTTCCCGACATATTTGGTCCGGTTATAATCTGGACGAGATTATCGATTTCACCGATATCCGTATCATTCGGTATAAATTCATTGTCGGAAATTACGGATTCCACAACTGGATGTCTTCCATTTTCAATTCTTATGATATTATCTTCATTAAATGAAGGCTTTACATAATTATAAACTTTAGCAGATTTAGACAAAGAAAGTAAAGAGTCTAATCTCGCGATTATATTGCATGATTTTTGTATTCTTAATATAGATTTTAAAATTTCAGATCTTATTTTTTCAAATATTTTTTCTTCCAATAGTATAGTATCCGATTCGCTGGTGAATATCATACTTTCTATTTTTTTGAGCTCATCAGTGGTATATCTTTCAGAATTAGTTAGGGTCTGAACTCTTTGATAATTATCAGGTACATCTTTAAGATATGATTTTGTGACATCTATAAAATATCCTGTTTTCTTATTAAAAACTATCTTTAAATTTTTAATTCCTGTGCTTTCCCTTTGATCTAATTCATACTCAATCAAATTCTCCTTACCTCTCAAACTAGTGCTTCTGAGATTATCAAGCTCGGCTGAAAACCCAATTTTGATTATTCCTCCCTCTTTAATAGTGGCAGGCGGCTCATCTACTATTGAATTTTCAATTAAATTATAAAGATCTTCCAAAGTATCGAGATAATCATAAAAATAGTTTAGATGCTCAGAATTCGAAGAAAACAACAATGCCTTCAAATCAGGTAACCTTTCAATCGAAAGCTTTAATGCTACTAAATCCTTACCATTTGCTCTGGAATAAGATAATTTTCCAATTATTCTTTCAATATCGTAAATTGTACTCAATATTCCATCAAGTTTAATGCTTAGATTAGAATCCTCTATCATCGCGTCGATTATATATTGTCTGTTTTTAATTTTGTCTATATCAAGTAATGGATTCTCTATCCAGGAATATAATAATCTTGAACCCATAGCAGTGACTGTCTTGTCGAGTATTTTAATAAGATTAAATTCATGGTCTTTTATACTTTTTACAATCTCTAAATTATGCCTGCTGTTTGTATCTATCGAAAGATAATTATCGGGCTTTATATATTCAGGTTCTTTTAAATGTTCTAAATTATGTTTTTCATATCTATGCACATAGTCGAGCAAGACAGAAAGACTAATAGTTGCGAATACCTTGGATTTAATTCTTTTGTTTATATTTTTATATTTATTTTCTAGATTTTTTAGATAATCTTCTGGGCTATTTCTATCTAAATTATAATAAGTGACCAAGACCCCTCTTAAATTATCCAAAATCTTTGTGATATCAGTATTTAATTGTACGCTGTCATTTATTATAATTTCTGTCGGATTGACTTTTGTTATTTCATTTTGTATTGCTTCAGCATTTTCAGCTGCTCCGGTATTAATTTCAGTGAATTTTAAATCCCCTGTACTAATATCAATATACGATACTCCTATCCCGATCTCATCGACCAATATGCTCATAAGAAACAAATTATCTTTAGACATAGAATCACTGTCAATATTAGTGCCGGGAGTTATTACTCTTACGACATCTCTTTCGACTAGGCCTTTAGCATATTTAGGATCTTCCATTTGCTCGCATAGAGCAACCTTAAATCCTTGATTGACCAATTTATTTATATAAATATCAGATACATGATGAGGTATACCACACATTGGCGCTTTTTCATCCAATCCACAATCTCTCTTGGTCAATACAATTTCAAGAGCTTTCGACGCTGTCAAAGCATCATCGAAAAACATTTCATAAAAATCGCCTAATCGAAATAAAAGTATAGAATCTTTAAATCTATCTTTTAAATCACAGTACTGTTTCATCATGGGAGTGAGTTTAGATCTATCGATATTATTTAGCAACTTTTCCCTCCAAAGTAAATGAACTGAATCCTGTAATTTCAACATCGACAATACTGCCTATAATGCTATCATCGGCATTTAGATGAACAATTTTATTGCTCTCTGTTCTTCCGGTTAATTTATCAGGATCATTTTTGCTTTTCCCTTCGATCAATACCTTTTCAATTCTACCTAAATATTCAGAATTATTTTCATAGCATATATCATTTACAAGATCCAATATCTGTTGAAATCTCCTTGATTTAATATCTTCATCAACTTGATCTTTCATCTTTGCAGCGCCAGTTCCAACCCTTTTAGAATACTTGAATATAAATACTTGATCATATCTTATCTTTCTTATAGCATCTAAAGTCTGTTCAAAGTCCTCTTCCGTTTCTCCGGGAAATCCTATTATTATATCTGTAGTAATGGCAATGCCGGGAATCTTAGATTTTAATTTATCGACTTTTTCTGTATACTCTTCAATAGTGTATTTTCTATTCATCTTTTTTAATATTCTATTCGAACCGGATTGTAATGGAAGATGAATATGATTACATACTTTATCTAAATCCCTCATAGCGTCAATTAAATCTTCGCCTAAATCTTTGGGATGACTAGTCAAGAATCTAATCCTATCTACACTTCCAATCGTTTCAATCTGCCTAAGAAGCTCGGAAAAAGACATAGGGGGATACATATCCTTGCCATAGGAATTAACATTTTGTCCCAGTAATGTAATTTCTTTATATCCCTGTATGCCCAGTGATCGAATTTCAGTTAAAATACTCTTATTCGACCTGCTATTTTCTCGGCCCCTGGTATATGGTACAATGCAATAGCTGCAAAAATTATCGCAGCCATAAACAATATTAACATATGCAGAATGTTTATTTTTTCTAATGGCATTTTGAAGTTCATCTATATCATCCGTTTCCTCAACATCAATTATCCTCTCATGGGCAATATGGAATTGATTTAGAAGATATGGAAGAGATGATAGATTTTTTGTTCCAAAAACTATATCAACATGCTTGTATTTTTCTCTTATAACTTCTCTAGCTTCTTTTATCTGCATCATGCACCCGCATACAGCGATTATCAGCTGGGGGTTTTTCTTCTTTAAAGCTTTCATGGCTCCAAGATGTCCATAGACTTTTAATTCTGCATTTTTCCTTATTATACAAGTATTATAAATTATCAAGTCAGCATCATCATAGCTGTCAGTTTCAGTATAATCTAAATTCTGAAGCATATAAGACATTCTTTCAGAATCATGTTCATTCATCTGACAGCCATATGTTTTAATTATATATTTTCTCATTTCTTAACCCTTCTCGTAAATTAGTATTATTTTAAATGTAAAGAAAGACAAGTAAGTATTAACTTGTCTTTATTCTTAATATTGAATTGATTTAATTTACTCTTCATCAGAAAGTTCGAAATCTTCTAAAAGTGCTCCAATACTTGTATCTAATTCTTGATTTTTAAATCCTTCAATTTCGTTTTTAGGCTCTCTTCTCTCTCTTCTTGGTGCCGGCTTTCTTTGAACTTCCTCTTTAGGAGCGGATAATTTCCTCTCTTCAGGATCCTTAGTTTCTTTTATGCTAAGGGCGATCCTCTTTTCTTCAGGATCGATATCTAAAATCTTAACTTCTATCTCATCATTTAGATTCAATTCATCAGATGGTTTTTCTACATGCTCATCACTTATTTGTGAAACATGAACTAAACCTTCTACGCCTTCTTTTAGTCTTACAAATGCACCAAAATCAACTAAATTGACTACAGTACCTTTTACGATATCTCCGACTGCATTTTCTTCTAAGAATAATTCGAAAGGCTTTTTCATCAATTGCTTGTATCCCAATGAAATCCTGTTTTTCTCCTTATTCTTTCTCAATACTATAACATCGATATCGTCGCCAACTGTCAGAACTTCATCCGGATGTTTAATGCGATTCCATGAAATATCTGAAACATGAACTAGTCCATCGACACCGCCCAAGTTGATAAATGCTCCAAAGTCTGTCAATCTAGCTACTTTACCTGTAATAACTTTATCGACTTCAATCGTATCCCAAACTTCGTCTATTTTCTTTTGTTGCTCTTCTTCTTCAAGAACTCTTCTGGAAACGACAAGTCTTCTCTTTTTATCATCAGCGCTTATAATTCGGCATTCCATCTCTTGTCCGATGAATTGTTTTAAATCCTTAACATAATATGTCGTGATTTGAGAGCCCGGTAAGAAAGCTACGATTCCCATCGTAGTGCCAAGAAGTCCGCCTTTAACTTCTTTCGTAATTGTAACATTGACATTCTCGCCATCTTCATAGCATTTGAGAAGCTTCTGCCAATTTTTTAGTCCTTCAACTCTTCTTGTCGATAGGACGACATTGCCTTCCCCGTCGTCAAGTTTAATTACATAAACCTCAATCTCTTGACCTTCTTCAAAAAGATCCTTAGGTTTTACATTAGGATCTGTTGAAAGTTCATCGAGCTTGACTATACCGTCAGATTTATAATTTATATTCACGATGACTTCATCATCAGTAACATAAATTATTTCACCTTTAACGATATCTTTTGGGTATATTTTAGTAATACTACCCTCCACCTGCTCCATAAACTCGTCTTTACTATAGTTTTCCATAAAATTTACGACCTCCTCTATTATCCAGCCGGGTGTAGATGCTCCAGCTGTTATCCCAATACTATTGTACTTAATAAACTCATTTAAATCAAGGTTTTCATAGGATTCAACCCAGAAAGTATTCTCGCAATTTTTTGATGCTAATTCATAGAGTTTTTTTGTATTGGAACTATTCAATCCGCCAATGACTATCATGGCATCAACCCTTTTTGATAATTCTACACAAGAGTCCTGCCTTTTACTTGTCGCTTGGCAAATTGTATTTGAAACAACTACATCCTTATTATTACTTACTATTATATCAGATATCTTCTTATAATAGCTATAAATATTTGTTGTTTGAGAAATAATATATAATTTTTCTTGATTTTTTATTTGACTTGCTTCTTCTTCACTTTCAACTATAATGGCAGAATCTTGCACATATCCATTTAATGCAATAATCTCGGGATGACTTCTATTGCCGACAATTATTATTTTATATCCTTCATTATAGTATTTTATAATCTTTTTATAAATATTTAAAAGCACCGGACAAGTACAATCTATTAAATCATTATTTTTCTCAATTATATCATTTTTAACCTTTGGCGTTGCACCATGAGATCTGATTATGACCTTTTTTGAATCAGGATAATCTTCATAATGCTTAAGCCCTAATTTATCCATCTTTTCTACAACATGCCTATTGTGAACTAAATCGCCTTTTATATATACATCTTGGCTTTTGTCTAATTGATCTGTAGTCATTTCTACAGCTCTTTTAACTCCAAAACAAAAACCGGCATTATCAGCTATTCTAATCTTCAACTAATTCCCCTTTAAAATCATAGATTGAATTGTAAATATCTTTGGTAATTATTTTATTTGCATCCTTACCTATTTCTTGGTATTTTTCAATTTTTATTATATCTTTAAAATATATATCTATCCTTGAAAAAATCTTGTAATCTCCGACTATACTGACAGGCAGTATATCAGATTTTGATCTCGAAGCCAACATTCCTATTCCAGCTTTTACATTTTCAATTGAAATATCTTTCACTCTTGTTCCTTCTGGGAAAATACCCAATACCTGATTATCCTTCAGTATACTCAATGACTTTTTGATCGCCTTAATATCAGCATTGCCACGATCTACCGGAAAAGCGCCAATTTTAATTAAAAGCCAGTTTAAAAATGAATTCTCAAAAAGTTCTTTTTTTGCCATAAAATTAATCTTTCTCTTATACACTATGGCGAGCAAAATCGGATCGAGCAAACTATTATGATTAGCACAGATTATGAGTTTATCGTCATTTATATTTTGATCTCCATGCACTCTTATTCTATATATTATTCTAAAGATTATCCCAACAATAAATCTCAATATATTATAAATCATTTATCTTTCCTCTTTATATGATTATATATATATTCGACTGTCTCATCTATACTCATATCGGTCGAATCGACCAGAATCGAATTATTAGGAATGATAAGCGGAGAGATATCTCTATTCATATCGAAGTCGTCTCTTCTTTTTATGTCCTCAAGAACATCATTATAACTGTCTTCTCTTTCCTCTTTATACTCCTCATATCTCCTCTTCGCTCTTGCTTCAACACTGGCAGTTAAGTAAAATTTAAAATCAGCATCTGGCAAGACAACTGATCCAGTATCTCTGCCATCGAGTATGGTATCATTTCCTTTTGCAAAGCATCTTTGATATTCTACCAATATATCTCTAACACATTTATAGCTGGAAATTAGCGAAACATTTTTAGTGACTAAATTTGATCTTATTTGTGAATCTATTATATCACCATCTAATTTTATATTATCTGAAAATTCTAAATCGATTGAATCCAAAGCCTTACAAATCAATTCTTCATTTTGCAGATCTATACTTTTCTTTAACATTGCAAATGTTATAGCTCTGTACATAGCTCCGGTATCAAGATAATTATAATTTAATTTTTTTGAAAGCATTTTAGCTATGGTACTCTTTCCTGCACCGGAAGGTCCATCTATTGTTATTATTGTCATCATTCACCTCCACCGGCATAAATCCCGGCTAAAAAGCCCGTAGAAAAAGCAATTTGAAGATTATATCCACCGGTATTTGCATCGACATCTAATATCTCCCCAGCAAAATACAGATTTTTCACGATTTTGCTTTCCATATTAGCAGGATTGATTTTAAGGACATCGACACCGCCCTGTGTGATAATGGCTTCATCAATGGGTCTTAATTTTTTAAAATTCATTTTTAAATTCTTAAACGAATTGATCAGATTTTGCCTTTCTAACTTTGAAATCTGATGAACCGGTTTTTCCGGATCTATATCAGCATATTTGAGCAAGACTGGTATCAGAGCTTTTATAGTCAAATCTGATAAGGCATTTTTAATGGATTTATTATTGTATTTTTTAAAGTCTCTTAAAATCCTTGAATCCAATTTATCATAATCTAGGGCCGGTTTTAAATCCAAACTAAGTATACAGGGATTATTTTCTAGTATATAAGAACTCAATCTCAATACTATTGGACCTGATATGCCATAGGATGTAAATACCATCTCACCGAATTCACTGGCTATTTCTTTTGAAGAGCTGATAGTGAGTCTTACATTTTTTAGGCTTACTCCCTGAAGTTCTTTTATCCAGTCCTCTTTGATTTCAATAGGAACTAGCGAAGCTTTTATATTTGTAATCCCATGTCCAAAACTTTCGGCTAATCTATATCCTAAACCGTCTGAACCTGTTTTTGGATATGATTTTCCACCTGTTGCAATTATAAGATTATCAGATTCGAAGCAAATTTCATCGGTATTTACGATAAATTTCTCACCAATTTTAGAGGCTGATTTAACCTTGCAATTTAAATAGACTTTGATTCCATTTCGCTTTAAATCATCATATAAGATATCCAGAATATCATATGATTTATCAGATTCGGGAAAAACCCTACCTCCCCTTTCTACTTTTAGCTTTAAACCTCTATTTTGAAAATAATCAATCAAATCATTATTAGTAAATCTATAGAATGCGCTATACAAGAATTCTCTATTTGAATTTATTTGATTAAAAAAATCTGAGATATCGGCATCATTCGTAATATTACATCTTCCTTTTCCGGTAATCGCCAATTTTCTTCCCAATTTAGGATTTCTTTCAAGCAAAATAACTTCATTTGATTTGTTTTTGGCATTCAATGCTGCAAAAATACCAGCAGGACCTCCGCCAATTATTATTGTCTTCATCTAGTACAGCCTTTCTATTATGATTAGTATAGGTGGATTATTCTTTTGATTTATGTATTCATGTCTGATTATACTATATTTCTTTTGATTTAATTTTTTTAAATAATTAACAACAATTTCGTACTCTTCATAACCGCCATCATGTCCGGTATAGAAAACCATAAAGATTATTCCTCCAATATTAAGTAGATTTTCTATGGAGACTTTCAAGCTTTTTAAAGTCGATTTTGCAGTCGTCTTTATTTGCTTATTAGATCCTGGTAAATAACCTAGATTATAAATAAAAAGATCAATTTTAATATTGACATAATTAAGAATATTCTCATGTCCGTCATTTATAAGTTTAAAACTATCTTT
>JAUNVF010000065.1 GCA_030537815.1 Tissierellia bacterium
GCAGGCTCGTATATTGTCACGATGATTAGATCGGGATATAAATTTGAGGAGCGATAGTATGAAAAAATCATGGCTAAAAAAGCAATTTACTCTCAAAAGTATAAATAAAAAAGTTTTTATGCTTTCAAAAATAATTGCGATTATAATTATAGCTCTATATTTTATTTCAAAAGAGTATTTACCAAAGATTAATTTAGCTACTGGCTTGGTCATTGCAATAGTTATAATTTTGATGCTGATTTTAGATAAGATATTGTATAAAATGATTGTGGAACCAATAAAAAAATTAGAAAAATCTGCCAAAAAGATGTCTGATTTAGACTTTTCTAACTATTGTGATATACATTCAAACGACGAATTTAAAAGCTTGGGAGATAATCTTAATAAGATGGCCGATAATCTTCAATCTGCATTATCAGAACTTGAAAAATCCAATGTGCAACTGGAAAGAGAAGTTGATAGGCGAGAATTGCTTTTAAATCAGAGAAAAGATTTAATAGATCAATTGGCTCATCAGATGAAAACTCCACTTGGTGTTATAAAATCATATGCGGAAGGCGCTAAAGATTCCAATTCCGAAGAAAAAACACAAAAATATTTAGACACCATTATAGAAGCCAATGATGAATTGACAAATTTAATAAATACACTTTTAGATCTTTCAGCAATTGAATCAGAAACGGCAAAATTTTTGCGAGAGGATTTTGATTTTGTAGAATTGGTAGAAACTTTACTAGGTCAGTATTTAATCGATATACCGAATCAGTCCTATGAAATTAGATATAAATTACCTGATGGAAAGATTTTTGTCCATCTGGACAAAATGCGTATGAAGCAAGTTATTATCAATCTTATGAATAATGCTAAAAATCATGTAAGTGATTTTGGAACAATCGATTTAGAAATCAATACTTTCAAAGATCTTATAAGCTTTTCAATCTATAATACAGGTGAACCGATTCCCGAAGATGTGGGAGGTCAAATTTGGGAAAAGTTTTATAAAGTAAATAAGGGCAAGTCCGGAAGTGGATTAGGACTTACAATTGTATCTCAAATTTTAAAGACTGAAAATATCGACTATGGATATTTAAATAGAAGAGATGGTGTAGAATTTTATTTTAATATTCCTATCAAATTTAAGCGAAATGGATAAACTATTTCCCTCATTTAATTTCACATAAACTTTTCATTGAAATCAAATCGATTTCAATTTTTTTGTGTAAAATTAGCCTAAAGGAGGTTAGTATGGATAAAATACTATTTTGGATAATAATTGTAGTCGTATTGATTATTATAAAAATATTTTTACTTAGATTTATAAAAAGAAAGCGAAAAGACGATGAAAGCAAAAATTATTGAAGTAAAAGATTTAAGTTTTTCTTATCATTCTCAATTTAAGACCCTTGAAAACATTTCATTTTCGATAGATGAGGGTGAAATTTTCGGATTTTTAGGACCTAACGGTTCTGGAAAATCTACGACACAAAAACTGATGATTGGAATATTAAAAAAATATATTGGCAATATAAATATTATGGGAAAAGAAATATGCGATTGGGACAATGAAATTTATAATCACATCAGCGTATTGTTTGAATATCCATATCTCTATTCAAATCTAAATGCATACGACAATCTCAACTACTTTGCGTCCTTCTATCCCAAATCACAACGCCAAGATATGGATGAATTGCTCGATAGATTGGATTTCGACAAAAATTATAGAAATAAATTGGCAAGTACATATTCAAAAGGAATGCGCCAAAGATTGAGTATGGCGAGGGCATTGATTTCTTCCCCTAAAATTTTATTTTTAGACGAACCGACATCGGGTCTGGACCCGGCAGGGGCAGTCTTGTTTCGAAAGTTGATAAATGAAGAAAGAGCAAAAGGAATGACTATATTTTTGACGACGCATAATATGCAGGATGCCGAAATTTTATGCGACAGAATCGCTTTTATCGTCGACGGAAAGATTGCAGCAATAAATAGCCCTAAAAATTATAGAGAAAAGTATGCGAAAGATCAAATTATAATAAAATA
>JAUNVF010000066.1:0-938 GCA_030537815.1 Tissierellia bacterium
AAGCGATATTCCCAGTAAGGCAAAAAGGAATTTCAATTCAGATAAGGAATACCAATGACCCTGATGCTGAGGGCACTTTTATAGTTCACGACGATTGGGAAAAAATCAAGCATGGCACTATTACCGGTATATCGGGTAAAAAAGGTTTCACTGTTATTTCGGTAGAAAAGACATTGATGAATGAAGAGAAAGGTTTTATAAGAAAACTGATTTCTATATTTGAATCAAATAATATATCTATCGAACATATACCGTCGAGCATTGATTCTATTTCTGTTATCGTTTCAGACTCTCAATTACAGGATAAACAAAATAAAATAAAAGAAGAAATAAAAATATATTGCAAGCCCGATAATGTGAATATATATCCGGGGATGGCACTTTTGACAGTTGTCGGTAGAGGGATGATAAAAACAAAGGGAATGTCTGCAAAGATATTCACTGCATTATCGGAAGCTGGCGTAAATATCAGGATGATCTCACAGGGATCAAGCGAGTTGAATATTATCGTGGGCATTGAAAATAGAGATTTTGAAAAAGCAGTTAAGGCAATTTACAAAGCATTTAATTAATCTAAAAGGAGGAGTAAGAAATGAAGAAAGTTAATCTGGGAGTACTTGGCTACGGTACGGTTGGACAGGGTGTAGCAAAAATCATTCAGGAAAGATATGAACAATTCAAAGAGATGATAGATGTAGATATCGAGATTAAAAAAGTTTTGGTAAGAGATATCTCCAAAGAAAGGGAGATAAAGCTGGATGAAAAAGTATTTACCTTGGATTATAAAGAGATTACAGAAAATGATGAGATAGATATAGTGATTGAATTGACAGGCGAGATTGACAAGGCATATGATATGATCGTATCGGCTTTAAATAATGGCAAGGATGTAGTAACGGCAAATAAAGCGGTAGTAAGTAAGTATTTTGAAGAATTTA
>JAUNVF010000066.1:979-1941 GCA_030537815.1 Tissierellia bacterium
CGAAGCTAGTGTTGGAGGCGGAATTCCAATAATAAAGCCATTATATGATATAGTGAAATTAAATAGAGTTAAGAGAGTCAGGGGAATCATGAACGGAACTTGCAATTATATATTGTCTAAGATGACGGAAGAAGGATCCGGCTACCTGGACGTTCTTAAAGAAGCGCAGGAATTAGGTTATGCGGAAGCAGATCCGTCTAGTGATGTAAATGGAGATGATACTCTTAGAAAATTGAGGATATTATCTACGATTGCTTTTAAACAGCCAATACTCGAAGATGAGATATTGATGGACGGAATTTCCAAGATAAATGCCTCCGACATTAAATTACTTGGTGAAAATGGAAGAGTTATAAAATTAATCGGAGATACTTGGAATGAAGATGGGATAATAAAATCTATTGTTCAGCCTGTCGCTGTATTTAAAGGGAGTTATTTCTCATCTGTAAATGGTGCTTTTAATTCCATAACAGTTGAAGGAGATATGGTTGGAGAATTGAAGTTTTACGGTTCAGGAGCTGGAATGCTGCCGACTGCCAATGCAGTTTTAACAGATTGTCTCGATATAATATTGGAGAATCAAAAAACTGAAACTCATGGAATTGGTTGTGACCTAGAAGTTAAATCTGATACGATAAGTGGAAAATTCTATATAAGATATGAAGACGAAAATAAAGAACTTGATTCTTATGCGGATGAGGTTTTAAGTGAAAGTCCTTATATTATAATAACTAAAGAAGTGGAGCTTGAGAAAATAAAGCCTTTAGTTTCAGATGATGAGAACACGGCAATAATTAGAATGGAAGATGGAGACTATTAAATGAAGTATATCAGTACTAGGGATAAAAATAATGTAACTGATGCAGCGTCAGCGATAATAAATGGAATTTCCAGGGAAGGTGGATTATTTATTCCGGAGGAATTCCCAAAATTGGGCGATATAGATAATCTTATGAATTTAT
>JAUNVF010000046.1 GCA_030537815.1 Tissierellia bacterium
AGAGGAAGAAGAGGAAGAAAAGGAAGATGAGCTTAATCTCGACAGGTCTGCGGTGGGAAGTAATGGAGTTGTAGCTGCGGCAAAACCTGAAGCATCAGAAGTTGGAGTCGAGATAATGAAGGCTGGAGGTAATGCTATAGATGCAGCTGTAGCAACGGCATTTGCACTTGGCGTTGTTGAACCTAATGCTTCGGGAATTGGCGGTGGCGGTTTTATGATGATTAGATTTGCCGAGACCGGAGAAGTTGTATTTTTAGATTTTAGAGAAAAAGCACCTCTAGCAGCAACAGAAGATATGTATCCACTTGATGAAGAAGGAAAAGTAAAAGATCAGCTGAGCACTGTAGGCGGTCTATCGGTAGGAGTTCCTGGAGAAGTCAAAGGATTATTGGAAGCTCTCGATACATTTGGAACTATGAGCAGAGAAGAGGTTTTGAAGCCTGCCATTGATCTTGCTGAGAACGGATATTTGGTAACTAAGAATTTTGAAAATATAATCACAGATAATTTTGAAAAGATCAATAAATTTGATGCGACAAAAGAGATCTATTTAAAAGATGGTCTTCCATATGTCGATGGAGATATATTAAAAAATCCGGATCTTGCCGAGACGCTAAAGCTGATAGCTGAGCAGGGATCGGATGCGATTTACAAGGGTCCAATTGCAGAGGATATAGTTAAAGCTTCTGCTGATAGCGGTGGAATACTGACTTTAGAGGATTTAGAAAATTATGAAGTCAAGATAAGAGAGCCGATTGTTGGAACATATAGAGATTATGAGATAGTATCTGCACCTCCGTCGAGTTCTGGAGGAACGCATGTTATCGAATTGCTGAATATACTTGAAAATTATGATGTAAAATCATTGGGTCATAATACTACTGAAGGTCTTCATCTATGGTCAGAAGCATCAAAACTAATGTTTGCCGATAGAGGCGAGTATATGGCAGATACAGATTTTGTCGAAGTGCCTTTACAGGGATTGGCATCAAAGGATTATGCAAAAGAACTGGCTGAGAGAATTAGCATGGATGAGGTAAAGACTGAAGTTGAACCGGGAGATCCTTCAAAATATGAAAGTGGAAGTACAACTCATTTTTCTGTAATGGATAAGGAAGGAAATATGGTTGCAGTAACAAAGACTATAAATTATTTCTTTGGTTCAGGAGTAGCGGTTGGCGGAAGAGGATTTATGTTGAATAACGAGATGGATGACTTTAATGCGAAACCGGGAACATCAAATTCAGTTGAACCTGAAAAAAGGCCATTATCGAGTATGACTCCTACTTTTGTATTAAAAGATTCGGAGCCGTATATGGTAATTGGATCACCTGGGGCGACAAGGATTATAACAACTGTAGCGCAGATTATAAGCAATGTCATCGACCATGGTATGGATATTCAAGATGCGATCAATAGCCCTAGAATGTACGATATGAAGGGTACATTGGCAGTTGAAGGAAGAGTCGATGAAAAAGTAATCCAAGAACTTAAAGATATGGGCCATGAGGTAGATGTAAAAGAGGACCTCGCACCTTATTTCGGTGGAGCTCAGTGTATAATTAGAAATGACGATGGCAGCATGAAAGGCGGCGGAGATCCTAGAAGAGATGGCCAGGCTGTCGCATATTAAAAAAGAGGAGATTATTAAATGAAAAAAAGATTATTAATTATTTTGACTTTATTATTGTCGACATTCGTTTTATTCGGATGCGGTTCAAATAATGAAGCGAATGAAACTAAAGAGACACAGACTGAAGCGGAAAAAGATAATGCAGAGAATAAAGATAATAAAGCTGACGCAGATGCTGAAGTTAAAAGCTTAGAAGCTCCTATAGCTGAAACTCCGGTTATATTGACTTCCATAGGACAATCTGCCGATGTAGAGATGATAAAGGCACTTCTCGATAATGCCGAGATGGATTATGAGATGGACAAACTTGTCAAAGCTGATGGACTTGGAGATCAAAAGACATTATTATTGGCGGTTGGAGGAAGCTCAAAGGGACTTGGAGCTGCCGGTATCGACGCCGATCAAGAGTTAGATAGGACAAAAGATTTGATAGCAAAAGCTCAAGAAAAGGGAATGACTATAATAGTTGTCCATGTTGGTGGAGAAAATAGAAGAGGAGAACTATCAGATAAATTTATAAGACCTACAGCAGAAGCTGCATCTTATATCATTGTAGAAAAATCAGGAAATCAAGATAATTTATTTACAGATATAGCTAAAGAAAAAGGTATCCCGATGGATACTGTAGATAGTATTGCAGACGCAATAACGCCTTTAAAGGCAGCATTTAAATAAGAAAAAGGGAGCTTGTCTCCCTTTTTTTAACAAGGAGGAAATAATGCAAATAGAATTAATTATTTTTATTGCCATGGTAGCGGTATTCTTTATTTCTACATTTGCCCTACATCTGCCTGTAAGTCTTGGCATGGTTTTGGCTTCCATTGTCGGTTCTATTGTAAGCGGACATGGAATACAATTTAGACATCTTGTAGAGGGTATGTTTGGATATATAGATACCATTTTGGTAATTGCCACAGCGATGATTTTTATGAAGGTTTTTGAAGGCTCCGGAGCCTTGCAACAGCTGAATAATACAATATTGAGAAGATTTCATAACAAGAAAATTCTTCTTCTAATTCTTCTAATGATAATAGTTATGTTTCCGGGAATGATAACAGGATCATCGACGGCAGCAGTGCTTTCGGCCGGTGCTATAGTTGCTCCTGTATTTATGAAGATGGGAATTTCAAAACAAAAATCCGGTGCAATAATCGCCATAGGAGCTATAGCCGGAATGATTGCTCCGCCGGTAAATGTCCCTGCTATGATAATTGGCGGTGGAATAGACCTGCCATATGTTGGATTTACATTGCCATTATTATTGTTATCTTTGCCGGTTGCTATTTTCACTGTATTATTTTTAGGACTAAAGGAAGCGAAGTCATTTGATTATGACGAGAGTATAAGAACCGGAGAACTTGTCGTAGAAGAAAATAAATATGGATTTAAATTATATATTCCATTGATAGTAGTTCTTTTACTGATGATTTTGACGAAGACTTTTCCGCAAACCATACCTGATTTAGGTATGTCTTTAATATTTATAATTGGTGCCATAATAGGTATATTTACAGGAGATAAGATCAATATAGTCAATACATCTAAGGCTGCAATTAAAGATGTCTTGCCCGTAATGGGAATACTCATGGGAGTAGGGATGTTTATACAAATTATGACTTTTACAGGAGTTAGAGGTCTTATAGTAAATGCTGCTTTATCTATGCCTTCATCGCTGTTATATCTGAGTATAGCTTTGATGTTGCCGGCATTTGGAGCTGTTTCATCATTCGGTTCAGCTTCAGTACTAGGAGTTCCATTTGTATTGGCACTTATCGGTCAAAATGAAATCGTAACTGCAGCGGCTCTTTCTTTAATTGCCGGACTGGGAGACCTCGTACCTCCAACTGCATTGGCGGGCATATTCGCTGCTCAAGTCGTTAAGGAAGAAAATTATGCTAAGGTTTTGAAATACTGCAGGATTCCTGCCCTGGTAATACTGGCATGGGGACTTGTATTTGTAATATTTGCTAAACCAATTGCTTCAATGATATTTTAAGGTGGTGTAAAAATGACGATTATTTATAGAATTTTATTGGCTATAGTTTTATTGCTGACAATTTGGAATTTATTTGAAGAAGATGATATAAGAAAACAGATCAATAATTCTCTTGTTATAATACCGCTTTTACTCAGAGTACTAATGATAAAATAAGGAGGAAATTATGAATAAAAAAATATCGGCGACGGTTCTCCTCATTATATCAATAGTTATTGCAGTAGCAGCTGGAAAAAACTTCGTAAAAATGAGAGAGCCTGAACCAATATATCCCGGGGCTGGCGTCAAAGAAGTTAAGATGTTAAGCGATTATTTCCCTGATTTAAAAGGGACTATGGGAGATACTGAAATATATGTTATGGAAGGAAGCAAGCCAGGTGGCAAGATGATGGTCTTAGGTGCTACGCATCCTAATGAACCGGCAGCGATGTTGGCGGCGATAACTTTAATAGAAAATGCGAATATAGAGGCTGGAACTGTATATGTAATACCGAGGGCAAATAATAGTGCTCTTTCGCATAATGATGCCCAAGAGGCATCTCCACAATTTATTCATGTGGATACTGAAGGTGGACAGAGATGGTTTAGATTTGGATCAAGAGCGACTAATCCTATCGATCAATGGCCGGATCCGGATGTATATATCCACGCATCCTCTGGACAACATCTGTCGGGAAGTGAAACGAGGAATTTGAATAGAGGTTATCCGGGAAGAAAAGACGGATCATTTACTGAAAAAGTATGTTATGGAATTACAAAATTCATCAAAGATGAAAATATCGATGTATCGATAGATTTACACGAAGCTTCTCCCGAGTATCCCGTAATAAATGCCATGGTTTCGCATGAGAATGCCATGGGCGTAGCCTCAGCTGCATCTATAAATCTGCAACTTAATGGTATTCAGATAAGTTTGGAGCAGTCGCCAAAGAATCTAAGGGGATTGACGCATAGAGAGCTCGGCGATTTTACTGATACATTAGCCATACTCATGGAGACGGCAAATGCTTCTCAAGGCAGACTTAGAGGTAAGACTGATGAAGAACTTGCTATTACAGGAAAAGATAAATTTTATGTAAAGGCTGCAGAGCTTGGAAGATTATATGTCCCTTATGACGATAATGGACATCCGATTGAGGAGAGAGTAGGTAGACATATAAATGGAGTTAATGAGATTGCTAAGGCATATACAATGCAAAACGAAGCTAATCCAATAATTATCAATAATATTCCCGAATACAGTGAAATACTGTCGAATGGACTGGGGAATTATTTAAATGCACCGCAAAGTAATTAAAATAACTATTATTTTAATGGCTTTTTTATCCGGCTGTAATAATGGCGATATTGTAGAACGAGAATTACAGCCGGGAAAAAGGCTCTCGACTTCGTATTATGATTATAATATAGATAATGCAAACTATAGAATTATGATTCTTGCGGGAGTGCATGGCAATGAGAGATCCGGTGTTTACTATTTAAATAATTTAATAGAAGAAAAGAAGTTTTCTAACAGAAAAGGCATAGGTTTTTTGATAATACCCATAGCAAATTCTGAAGCTTATAAAGAGAATATGAGATATCCTTATTATTTAAATGATTTAAATAGGAATTTTCCTGGTAAATCCAAGGGAACGGAGACTCAGGAATTAGCTTATGAGATAATGGAAATAATCAGAGATAATGAAATTGATTTGGTCATAGACCTACATGAATGGAATTTAAAAGATAAAGATATCAATTTAAATGGAGTGATAATTAATAAATTCTTAGAGAATAGAGAATTTATTAGAAAAATTACTGGATTAGAAAATATTGTAGTAGAAGAACAGGCAATCGAGGGTTCTCTTATCTATTCGATTGCAGATGAACTCAATATAGATGGTTTTATATTAGAAGCAAATCAAGCGATAGATAGAGAAGCGAGAATTAAATTCTATGATGATGTCATCAAGTTGATAATCGAGGAGAAATTAAATGGAAATTATTGAATATCCATATATTTTTATGGATGAAAAAGTATCTTATTGGTATTTTCAGGTCATCAATGGCGAATATCTAAAGCTAGCTGTCGATTTTACAGATGAAGATGAAGATAGAAAATTTAAGATGTTGGATGTCCATATTAAATATTATAAATATTGGAATAATACAAGTTGTATCAGAGTAGGGAAGATGTTTTTTAGCTTGATAAAAAGGAGAATCCCCAATGATATCGATTCATCCGGAAAAATCCTTTACTGGTTTATAGAATACTTAAAATTATCTATGGAATATGAAAAAGATAGCTTGGTTCGACTATACAATGCCTTTGTAGCGCTCGAAAATTTTAGAAATGAAAAGATCATAAATATTATTGATGATGCAGATAAAATTACTTTAAAGAGATTTTACCAAGATGTAGATAATATTATCTCTTCAAGAAATGAGTCTGATAAAGATTCTTTAAATAAATTGTATTTAAAAGAATCGGATAAGGTACAGATAGAGAGTCTTTTCGATAAGATATACAGTATTACATTTTTAAGATAATAAATCTAATCTAGATTTAAATAACAGAAATCCAATTGGATTTCTGTTATTTATTTAAGTCTTATTTAAGGTATTTCACTCTTTCTCTGTATATTTTCTTAGCTAAATATATACATAAAATCAATGAGAAAACTTCTGATATAGGCCATGCATACCAAGTGTAATTTATGCCGTATTTTATAAATATATTTGCCAAGGGCAATATTATTATTAATTGTCTCATTGCGGCTACTACTAAGCTGTAAAATCCGTTTCCGAGGGCTTGATAATAAGTAGATAATATTATCGATATAGCTGCCAGTATAAATGTAGTCGAAATTATTTTAAGTGCAATTATCCCCATTTCCAATATATCATCTGTCGGATTAAAAATCTTTATCAGCTTATCAGGTATAGCCCAAAATAATATGGTGCCTATTGTCATTATCGATAAAGATGCTATAATACTGTATTTTAAACAATCATTAATTCTGGATTTAATTCTAGCTCCATAATTATAAGCGATTATCGGCATACTTGCTTGAGTTAGGCCAAATATAGGCATGAGGACAAAACTCTGTAATTTATAGAAAATCCCCATAACGGATACTGCAGATTCGGCAACCTGAATTAAAATTCTATTTAATCCGAAATTCAAAATAGCCGGAATTGCTTGCAATAATATGGAAGGTGCAGCTATTATATAAATATTTTTGATTTCTTTAAAATCCGGCTTCATATATCGCAAATTAAAGTGGATTAGATTTTTGCTTTTCAATAGATATGAAAAGCAAAAAGATGCGCCAAAAATTTGTGAAATTATAGTTGCATAAGCTGCGCCGGCAATCCCCATAGAAGGGATGAAGCCATACCCAAATATCATTATTGGATCTAATATTATATTTATTACCGCTCCCATCAATTGACTCAACATCGGATAAAACATATTACCGGTTGCCTGTATTATCTTTTCAGACATTATTTGAATAATCCAAAAAAATGAAAATCTCGTGATTATTTTCATATACCTAGTTCCGTATAAAATAACTTCACTGTCAGTAGAGTACATATTTAAAAAAGCATAGCTATATCTATTTCCTAAAATAAAAACGACGGCAGCGATAATAGCTGATAATAAGATTGAATTATTAGCTATGATATTGGCTTTTTTAGTTTCATTCATACCCAAATACCTTGCGATTAATGCATTTGCACCGATGCCTGTACCCACGCTCAAAGCTATTATTATAGTTTGAATGGGGAAGACTAAAGAAACTGCCCTGAATGCCTTTTCGCTGATTTTAGAAATATAAAAAGAGTCCACGATATTGTAAAGCGAAATGACGAACATAGAAAAAATCGTCGGTATAGACATAGATATGATCAGGGGAAGCATCTTCTTTCTTCCCATTTTGTTTTCCATATGAATCCCTCTTTCTTTTATCTTTTAGAGTATAAATTATATAATTTTATCGCCAATAAATTTGTAATAATATTGATACATGCCAAAGGAGAAAGCCACGAATTATCAAATATCTCGGTATTTGTTGGACAAAATAATACTCTTTTTGCAAAATCATATGCCGGACTATCTTGTGAATCGGTCAGTAAAACCATATTTCCACAGCTATTCGCGACTTTTGAAGCTATGATTTCGGTAGCATAATAGTATTTTGGAAAGCTTATATAAAATACGAGATCTTCTTTCTTTAATTGATCTAGTATAAATTCAGTTTTATATATATCATTTAGGTCGACACTAATTGGAGAGAGATTTAAAAGATCCAGTCTCATCTCAAGAAATGCTCCTAATTTTCTAGATGCATCATGGCCGAGTATATAAATATAATTTGCATTAATTATATCAGAAATAATTTCATCTAATTCTTCTGTATCTATAGATTTATAAAAATTATCCAGATTTGTCTTTTCAGACTTAATTAAATCTTCATGATAGTAATTACTATAAATCTTTTCATTTGAGATTATACTTGCTTGAGGGCTGGTAGAAATCTCATTTAATTTTGATTCTATATAAGATCTGAATGCCTTTTTCAAACCCATATAGTTTTCAAATCCCAATCGCCTACAGTAATTTAGTAGAGTAACTTCTGTACAGCCTATATCCTCGCTTAGCTTCTGTAAACTCGTATAGCAGATATCTGTGGAATTATTTAAAAGATAATCGCTTATTTTTTGTTGAGTCGTTGTTAAATTATCATATTCTTTATTTATAAGCTTTTTTATATTCATAATATCTCCTTAAAACAAAGATTTAAAACTATTATATAATTAAAGTTTAAAAAGCGAAAGCTATTTATCACAGCTTGACTTTATATGCTCAAATATTATAATAATTATAGTATATACTATAATTTGGAGGTGTTAAAGTGTTTAAAAATAAGAATGATAAAATTAGGACAAAAGTGAGTCCCAGCGTCGGTTATGCCGTATTGATTTTAGTGACTCTAGCTATCATATTGATATCGGGGATAAGGGTATTCAATGCACCTTTAGCTGTTATAATGTTTTTGGCTTGGATAGTAATAAATGCATTCGCTTACAAGCTAGGGTATAGCTATAGAGAACTGGAAGAAATTGCAATTGGAACTATTAGAAATAGTATACAAGCTGTAATTATCATGTTGGCCGTAGGAGTATTGATTGGATCATGGATTGCATCTGGAACTGTACCAACAATAATATATTATGGTCTAAAAATACTAAGTCCCAATTATTATCTCGTAACGACGCTAATAATTTGTGCCTTGGTTTCTATGTTTACCGGTACTTCTTGGGGAACAATCGGAACTGTCGGAGTAGCGCTTTTAGGGATAGGCATCGGTATGGGAATCAATCCCGGGATGATAGCCGGAGCTTTGATATCAGGTTCTTGGTTTGGAGATAAATTATCTCCTCTGTCTGATACGACGAATTTTGCGTCCAGTGTAATGGGAGTAGACCTTATGAAACATGTCAAGCATATGCTTTACACTACAATTCCTGCTCTGACAGTTTCTGCGATAATATTTTTAATACTTGGATTCGGTGTTAAGATAGACGCCGCGAATATTAATAATATTGCGATTATATCAAATGATTTATCTCAGTATTTTAAAATAAATCCAATCACGCTGATACCGATGATTGTAGTAATTACTTTACTGATAAAGCAAAAGCCGGCTTCGCAGGCAATTTTAGTTGGAGCAGCATTGGGTATGGTCTTTGCTATATTCTATCAAAAATTTGATGCTAGTATGGTATTAAAAGCGGGCTTAACCGGATTTAATTACGAATTCGACAATGAATTTCTGACTAAACTCTTGAATAGAGGCGGAATGGATAGCATGACAAGGACAATTCAGGCATTGATATTCACTACAGGTCTCGGGGGAATGTTAAGAGAAATGGATGTGCTGAAAGTACTGGTTTCAAAAATCTCGCATAAAATAAAATCTACATTTGTCTTAGTATTATCAGCTGTATCAGTTAGTTATCTATCGATTGGCCTTACTGGAAGTCATATGTTTGCTGCTATAATGGTACAATCTACGATGTTGGACTTATTTAAGAAAAATGGATTAAAGCCTGAGAATTTATCTAGGATATGCGAAGACTGTGGAACATTGGGTGTAACTTTAATACCTTATGGAGTAACTGCATTATTTATTATAGATACTCTTGGAATTCCATTCTCACAATTTGCTCCATATACTTTCTTCTGCTATCTATGTCCTATCTTCACTCTTCTTTTAGGACTGACTGGTATTGGAATAAGCAGGTATTCAGACGAAGAAATGAAGCAAATGAACTTGAAGGAGGCATAAAATGGAAGTTCTTGCTAAAACTTATAGGGGAGAAGTCGCAGATCTATTCACATATGGAAGCTTAGCAGTAGTCGATAGCGATGGAAATATAGTGTATAAAAAGGGAAATCCGGATGAAATTGCTTTTGCCAGATCATCCGCCAAATTGATGCAGGCCATGGTACCAATTTATAATTGCTGCTCTGAATATGAATTAAGCCAAAAAGAGATTGCTCAAATATGTGCATCACATTCAGGTGAACCATTTCATATCAAAACAGTTAGAGGGATATTAAAGAAAATAGGCCTCGACGAGAAATACTTGAAATGCGGGGCTCATTATCCATTCAAACCGGAAGTTGAAAGAGAAATGAAAGAAAAATCCATAGAGCCGGGAGATATTCATAATAATTGTAGTGGAAAACACGCAGGCATGCTCATGACATCAGTATTTAAAGGATACTCATTAGATGATTATTATAAAAGCGATCATCCTGTTCAAAAAGAGATTAGAAAAATGATTTCTAGAATATGTGACTATCCCTATGAAGATATACTAATGGGGACAGATGGATGTGGAGTACCCGTCCATGCTCTCCCAATATATAAATTTGCATATGGAATGGCAAGGATGGGAGACGAGGAAAAACTGGATGAAGAGTTAAGGTCATCAGCTAAAAAGATTAAAGATGCTATTTTGAAATATCCAGAATACACATCTGGTACAGACAGAATAGATTATTTTCTAATTTCCAAGAATCCTGGAGAACTTGTAGTCAAATCGGGAGCAAATGGATATTATGCCGGATATTTTCCAAATAAAAAAATGGGATTTGCTTTAAAGACATATGATGGTAATACTGAAATCAGAAATCTCATAGTTGTTGCTCTTATGAAAGAGCTGGGCATGATCAAAAGAGAAGATGAGAAATTCTTTGATGATTTAGTAAAAATAGATATCCTCAATCATAGAAAAGAAAAAGTCGGTGAGACATTGGCAAATTTATAGATATTGATATCCTTCAAAAAATAAAAAATTTTGATATAATAAAACCGAGGTGGTTTTTATCGTAGATTATATAGAGCTTAAAGGAAATTGTACTAATGCAAAGATATTTACTGAATCGGTTGACGAACAGACATTGGAACAGATTAAAAAACTAATTGATAATGAGGTCGTAAAAGATCAAAAAGTCAGGATAATGCCGGATTGCCATGCAGGAATAGGATGTGTAATAGGAACTACTCTGACAATATCCGACAAGATAGTTCCTAATTTAGTAGGCGTCGATATCGGCTGCGGTATGTTGACTTTAAAAATAGAAAATTCCCATATAGATTTGCAGAGATTGGATGATTTTATAAAAAATAATATTCCCGCAGGATTTAATATAAGGGATGAGATTCATCCAAATGCTGATAAAATAGATTTGAAAAGCCTGATATGTATTAAAAATATAGATATTAACCGAGCTTATCATTCAATAGGAAGTTTAGGTGGTGGAAATCATTTCATCGAGTTGGCAAATGGAGATTCAGGTAGATATCTAATCATTCATACAGGATCTAGACATCTTGGGTCCCAAGTCGCTAACTTTTACCAAAAACTTGCTATAAAAAAATGTAGCAGTAGATTGGTCTGTAAAAAGAAGGAAGAAATAATTGCTAGCGGTGAGAAGAAAAATATCTCAAAAGAATTAGAAAAATTTAAAAAGAGATTAAAAGGTGCTGAAAAAGAGTTGATGTATCTTGAAGGCAATGATCATGCTAATTATCTAAAGGATATGCAATTGGTGCAAAAATATGCTTCTATTAACAGGAAGACGATAGCTCAGATTATATCCGATGGCATGGGGCTGGAGATATCAGATTCTTTTGAAACCGTACACAATTATATAGATATGGAAGATATGATATTGAGAAAAGGTTCCATATCTGCTAATGAGGGAGAGAGAGTTTTGATTCCATTGAATATGAGAGATGGTTCTTTAATTTGTATTGGGAAAGGGAATCCTGATTGGAATTACTCTGCACCTCATGGAGCAGGCAGAGTTATGAGTAGAAAATTTGCCAGAGATAATTTATCTGTAGAAGATTTTAAAAAATCGATGGAGGGAATATATACTTCTTCTGTTTCGATATCAACTCTAGATGAAGCGCCTGAAGCTTATAAGTCTATGGATATCATTATTGATGCCATATCTGATACGGTCGATATAATTGAAAGATTAAAGCCGGTTTATAATTTTAAAGGGTCATAATATGATAAATTTCTTTGAGAATACAAAATTTCTTCCCAGTGATGAAGAAATAAAAATAGTATTTGAAAATGACGAAATAAGAATCGAGAGAATCTGTTCAAATAATTGCCCCTCAGGTCCTTATTTTCAAGATAATGATGAATGGGTCATGATTTTAGATGGAGAGGCTATTTTAGAAATGAATGGTGAAAATATCGATTTATCAAAAGGCGACAGCATTTTTATTCCTAGAAAGACTGTCCATTCTGTATTGGGAACTTCTAAAAATTGCATATGGATTGCAATTCATATAAAAGTGAAAAAATAAGAGCCTCAGATCTGTGGCTCTTATTTAAATTCACTATTCAAGTCGATTAATGAATTTAAGTTTTCTATTCTCATTCCGTTTTTACCGATTACAGTATTTGAGTTTATCAATGAACTTAGAACTGATTCTTCAACTATTTCAGCGACAGCTCTAAAGACAATATCTATTTTATCATCTCTCATCATTTTAAATGACTCTATAGCGGAATTTGAGTAATGATTAATTTTATTTGCAGTCGTAAATGCGATAGCTATTTCACCGCTGCCATTATTTATAAATGATCCGGTTCTTGAAAGGCCAACTGGAACTCTTTTACAGAGTCTATTAAGCTGTCTTTCAGACAAAGGTATATCTGTTGCGATTACAGTTATTATTGAACCCATATCTATATAGTTTTCTTTTTTATTTACCAACTTTTGGCCTATTTTTCTTCCGTCTATTATTAAATCTTCTTTTAATCCGTGATTACTCAGTACTATTGCACCGATTGTGTATTTATAGTCATCTATATCAATTATTCGAGATGACGAGCCTATTCCGCCTTTTAATTGGTGACATGACATTCCCCTGCCAGCACCGATATCGCCTTCTGCAAAATCATCACAACTATTTTCGATTGCTAGAAATATATCTTCTTCTTTAATACTCATATTTCTGATATCATTTAATTTCCCGTCATTACATTCGCAGATCACAGGATTTACCGTTCCTGTAGTATTGCCGATATCTTTGTTTTGATTTAGCATATATTTGACGATTGCATTATAGGCTGTTCCTACACCAAATGTATTTGTCAATATTATAGGAGTTTCTATTGTCCCTAATTCATTAATTTGAATAAGTCCGGTAGATTTTCCAAATCCATTAATAATATGGCATCCTGCCATAAGTTTTTCTTTAAAAAGATTTCCGTTATGAGGCAAAATAGCAGTTACACCTGTTTGATTTTCGCCATCGTCTAATGTGAAATGTCCTACTTTAACTCCGGGGACATCTGTAATTTTGTTTAATTTTCCCCTTTGTAATTTTCCGATTCTAATATTTAATTTATTATCTACTCCCATAAAATCACCTCATGTATTGAATATATATATTTTGTATTATATTATATATATCTAACAAGGTAAAATGCTAAATAATCTATGGAGTGATATAAATGATGGTATTAATCGCTTATGA
>JAUNVF010000004.1:0-31491 GCA_030537815.1 Tissierellia bacterium
TATTTAAATGAATTATATGCTTATTTGAATAATACTTATATGATAATTATAAATCGGGTAAAATTATAGATATATTTTAAACTTCGATAGACAAAATAAAGTTTATTTTTATTGATGAATTGAATTATCATAAAAAATGAGATAATAAAAAAGAGGACTAGAATCTAGTTTAAATCCGAGTGAATATGATTTTATTTTAGCCGGATAAATTTATGGTGAATAATGTATTAAATAATATTATTAGATTTTATCTGACAAATGAAATAGACAAACTCCAAAATGGGAGTTTGTCTATTTATTTTAATTTAAGAATGTTCCTACGAGTATTCCATAATAATTTCCGAGGACATATCCAAGTGTACCAACCAATAGGGAAGGTACAATCAAATCTGTCCATCCTTTGCTTACCGCCATTGCAGCTGCTGTGGTCGGTCCGCCTACATTAGCATTTGAAGCTACTATGATCTCTTCTATTGAAAATCCGAATAGCTTTCCGAATACTAATGTTATGAGTAGATTTATCAAAACGATTATCAATGCAAATACCAATAGAAGTGGAGCTTTTGTAAGTATCATAGGTATGGATGCCGGGGCACCTATTACTGCAAAGAATAGATATATTAAAAATGTCCCGATTTCCTGTGCTCCAGCAATTTCATCGAAGAATTTATGGAAGATACTCGCTAAAATTATAGTCAATGTAGTTATGATCAAGTATTTATTTCCCAATAATCCTCTCAATAATTGCATAATTGGATTATTTGAATCGGGTATTATATTCTCGAAAAATGAAGAAATACCTACACTGACTGCTACTATTGTGAATGCTGTAGCGACAGTTATCGCTATGTCCTTTAAGGATATTTCTTTTCTTCCCCAATAACTTGCAGCTTGTGTTTCATCATTTCCCTTTCTCTCTGTCAAGGCATCTTCATAAGGATGTTTGAATTTCTTTCTTATAAATGACATTGCAGGTAATGCTATGAGCAGGAAAAAGTAGAGGGCCATTAGTAGATTGTCAGCAACGAGAGCAGCTGATACCGTTTCACCCGGAACTGCAAAGCTGTCACTCATAGCTACAAAATTTACACTACCTCCCGTATAAGTTCCTACAAACATCGGAGTGATTTTTGAAAGATCGGGGATAGCTGATTTTAAGGCAAAGAATGCCGTGATTCCTCCGACAATGGTTCCCAATGAACTTATAAAGTAGATGATTAGCATTTTACCTGATTCTCGACCTATCCTCTTAAGATCAGCTTTAAATAGCAGCATAGGGACTGCTAGAGGCACTACATAAGACCATACTGCATCATATACCGGTGCATCGGTTGGTATTATGCCGATATTCGCCAAAATTAACATAAAGAGAAGTGCCAAGATACAACCTGTTATCTTATTTGCCCAATGGTATTTTTGTTCAAGATAGATAGCAAATGCCGCCGATAAAGCCAAAATTGCCCATAAAGCCCAAGTTTGGTCCGCCGAGATAAGAGTTCCTCCACTAAATAAAAAATCCATATTTCCTCCTTAAATTTTAGACTTGAATTTTCTTAGAATTTAATCATGAGATTTTATCTAAGTTGACAGCGGTGTATGATACTATTGATGAAATCGTTTTACTTAAAAGAGTTAAATAGAGCCAATTAAATTGACTCGAATATATTTAATTAAAATAATTGCAATGGATTACTGAATTACCACCTCCTATGATAATATCATCACCAATTATAATTATAACATACCGGTATTCGATTATTCAAGATACAATGAATAACTAATTAATATATTTATTGTTAAAACAGATTTTAATAATTACCAAATTTTAGACTTTATTTTTTCTGCAGCATATTTTGAAAAATAGGTGATTATTATATCCGCACCGGCTCTTTTCATGGCAATAAGAGTTTCATAATATATATTTTCACTAAGAATATTATTTTCTACTGCCTTGACCAACATCTGATATTCACCGCTGACATTGTATGTGGCTATGGGTAGGTTAAAATTATCTCTATAAGATTTGACTATATCGAGATATGCTAGAGCAGGTTTTACTATCAATATATCAGCGCCTTCAATTAAATCATGTTCTCCTTCGATAATTGCTTCTCTGGAGTTGTGAAAGTCCATCTGATAATTTTTTCTGTCTCCATGAGAGGGAGCAGAATCACAAGCATCTCTAAATGGTTCGTAAAATCCCGATGCAAATTTAGTGCTATGTGCCATTATCGGTACATTGATATATCCGTTTGCATCTAGAGTTTTTCTAATATGATAGACTCTATTGTCGGACATATCGGAAGGGCATACTATATCTGCACCGCTTTCAGCATGTGACAGGGCTATTTTTGAAAGATAGGATATTGTTTTATCATTATCTATAAGTCCATTTTGATTTAGTATACCGCAATGCCCATGTGATGTGTACTCACACATACATACATCTGTAATGACTACTATTTCCGGATTGATTTCTTTTATTTTTTTTACAGCTCTTTGAACGATTCCATCTTCTATAAAGCTACCCGAACCGATATCATCTTTTGACTCGGGTATGCCGAATAGCATTATATATTTTATGCCGAGATTTGAAATACTTTCAATCTCATAAATAAGCATGTCGATTGAATGATGAAATTGGTCCTTCAAGGATGGTATTTCTCTTTTTATATTTTTTCCGGGGACAACAAAAAGAGGATATACAAAATCCTCTATATTCAGTCTTACTTCTCTTCTCAATTGTCTAAGATTTTCGCTCTGTCTAAGTCTTCTCATTCTATATAACATAATTAACTCCTTGCATCATATCCACCATGGATTCTATACTTATTTCACTTGATTCTATGATGGGGATGATATTGTATTTTAAAAGTGTAGAAGTGGTAATAGGTCCAATAGATACGGACTTAATACGAATTTGATTTAATAAATCATTTTTTTCATTTTCAGATAATTTGGACTTACAAAGATTCTCCATAAAAGATTTTACTGTTGAAGAACTAGTGAAAGTTATAAAATCAAAGCCCTTCATCAGAAGATTAAAAGAATTTAAATCGATATCTTCAGCTTCTGTCTTGTAAATTATTAATTCTTTGCAATTCAGCTTATCATCGCATATTTTCTTTATAATACCCCTGGATTTTTCAGGTCTGATTATTAGAAGATTTTCATTTCTTTCAGTATTTTCGAGGATTGCTTTTGAAAATCCTTCAGAAGTGGAGATCTCAGGTATAATATCAGCCTTAATGCCATAATTAGCGAGTTCATTCGCAGTGGATTGACCTATAGCTGCAATCTTGTAATTAGAAATGATTCTTATATCAGATTCTTTAAAGATTATCTCCATAAAGTATTTTACGCCATTAGCGCTAGAAAATGCAATAATGCCATCCTTATATCTATTTAAATCTTCAATCAAGGTATTATCCGATAAGGGCATTGTCTTAATAGTAGGTATATTTATAATATAAGCTCCTAAAGCTCTAAGGCTTTCAACCAGCTTTTTACTTTGAGTTTTACTCCTAGTCACGACAATCCTTTTATTGCTAAGAGGCATATTTCTTTTATCTAATTTTTCAGATAGATCTATAACTTTTCCGACTAATATTAAAGACGGAGTTTTAAAGTCGCCTTTCTTAGATACGGCAGCTTGCGAAAGAGTCAATATCGATGACTCCTGGTCGGGATATGTAGCATTATGCAGCACCATCATTTTGGACTTTTCATCCATTCCGCCTCTTATCAGGCCCTTTGCAATATTATTTATATTTCTAACGCCCATATAAAAGACCAGACTCCCATCTAAATTCGCATATTTGCTAAAGTCGATATCTTTATCTGAAGCTCTGCTAGCTGTAATAAAATGAAGGCTTGTGGCAATATCTCTATATGTCAAAGGTATGCCTACATTTGCAAATCCCGCTATGGAACTCGTAATTCCGGGTATCACTTCAAATTCGATTTTATTTTCTGCCAGAAATAAGGCTTCTTCTCCACCTCTTCCAAAGATATAAGGATCGCCGCCTTTGAGTCTGACTACTGTATCATAATTTTCAGATAGTTCTTTTAATAATCGATTGATTTCCGTTTGAGAGGATGAATGTTTGCCTGCTCTTTTTCCACAATATATTTTTTTAGCTCTATCATTTTCTTTTAATAGGTCTTCTGACAAAAGATTATCATATAGAATTATATCTGCTTTTTTTAAGACTTCCATGCCTCTTATAGTAATTAAATCCGGATCTCCAGGTCCAGCTCCAATCAGATAAACCTTAGCCGACATCTTTTTCACCTATCTTTTCTTTTAAAGAATTTGCAACTTGCTCCGCCTTATCCAATGAATCAAATTTATTTGCAATAATGCTATCTATGGCGTATCTTTTCAGATTTTCATCACCGTATAGCCCTATGAATCTAAATTTTTCATCATCTAAATATTCTATATGAAATCCCATTGGAGAATGGCATCCCGCACCGAGTTTTTTTATAAATCTCCTTTCTACCTGCATTTCAAAAAAGGATTTTTCATCATTTAAAGGCGATAAGAGACTATTTATATCTTTATTATCTTTTAAAACCTGTACTGCGAGTAGCCCCTGACAAGGCGCCGGAAGGAATTCTCTTGTAGGTAATCTGTAGGCATTTAAATCTCTTAAATTAAGTCTATTAATTCCTGCACTTGCGAGCACGACTGCATCGAGATTTAGCTCTGCAATCTTTTTTATCCTAGTGCCGATATTCCCCCTTATATGAATGGGAATGGTATTTTTAAATAAAAGACTGAGCTGTAAAATTCTCCTCTTTGAACCGGTGCCAATCCTCATTCTTTTATAGCCAGCCAAGAAGTCTTCAATTTTTAAACCTTCTCTCATGATTAAAATATCCGCTGAATCTTCTCGTTTCAAACTTATTGGAAAATGGAATGCAGGGTCAATTATTGAAGGCATATCCTTCATAGAGTGGACGGCAATATCTATGCTCCCGTCTTTTAGGCGGTCTTCAATTTCTTTTGTGAATACGCCCTTTCTATCCAGAGAGTCGATTCTCGCATCCTTATTAATATCACCGAGAGTCTTTATAATCTTTAAATCTACCTTGCAATCTGAATTATATAATTCTATTTTATCTGCGAGGATTTTAGACTGTGCGATTGCAAGTTCGGATCCTCTGGTACCTATCATTATTTTTTTCATTCTATGCCTTTCTATTTCTCAAAGTCGACAGATAATCGTAAAGCTCGTCAATTGAATAATCTTGAATTTCAGATAGTAATTTTTTCCTATCAGATATTTCATCGTAATTTAATTTAATCAAATCTCTAATTTCAGATAAAAGTCCGATTTTGCGATTTATATTATCTAAGTCCAATTTTTCTTGAATTAGATTTTTCAAATATATGCTTGAACCTGGATTCTTTCCATATGTAGATATCGATATGCAGAGATTCTCCATCTCTATGCTAGAAGGAGAAATAAAGCTTGAGTCTTTGTCATCAGCTCTTAAATAAAGGATGGATTTCTCATTTAATCTTTCCGAGATATAATCTTGTAAACTTCTATCATCAGTGGCGAGTATTACCAAATAAAAGCTGGAAATAAAATCCATCATATCGCTATCGACTTGCCTTTCTATTAATTTAATTTCTTGTATTTTTGAAAAAGATCTTATTTTATCTGATATTTCAGTTGAGATAACCGTTATATCAGCTCCTTTACCTATAAGAGATTTCAATTTCCTCTCTGCAACTTTTCCCGATCCGATAATAAGAATCTTTTTAGATTTTATATTCAGCATTATAGGATAATAAAACATTTCTCCACCTCTACAGCTTATTCTCTTTATTATCATAGCATAATACTCAGCAGTATGAAACCGGTAATAATATTAGATATAATTTGATCGATTAAATGATTTAAATAGATGAAGATTTTTCTTGAGTTTAATATAGAACTGACAATATAATAAAGCCAGAGCTCACTATAAAGTGAGCCCTGGTTTTATTATCCATTGATTCTAAAAAACGAATTGAATCTTCCTTGAAAATTACCATATCCTGCCGGTATACCCCAGTCTTTCGCTTCAAATACTGTATTATCGCCAAGATATATCGCTAAATGTCCATATGTATAGCATATATCTCCCGGCTGTAAATTATCATATGAAATCTGATAGAATCTCGAGTCTGACCAGATTGTCTCAGAAGTTAAATTTGAATGATCTCCCGTCAGTCCTGAATTTATAAGAGCTTTTAGTACCAGAGAAGAACAATCGGCGTATCCATCACTCATTCTCAATGACTGCGAATAAGCCCATCCTTCCATGGCGATCGCTGAATTGATAAAGTTTTGAACTGTGATTTCAGTTTCTGTACTTCCGGCAACCTCGACTTCTTCAATAGATTCACTATCCAATTCTTCTGGAAATTCAGAATCTGATAAATCTAATTCTGAATTCGAAGTCATTTGAACTCCCAAAGAATATATATCTCCAAATTTATCATCACCATAATATCCATTTACAATCTCATCAATATTGTCTTGATTTACTAATAAAACTGAAGCCTTTAAATCATTAATATAATTCATAGCATTCAAGGCTGAGCTGTAATCTTCACCATAGCTGAGAATTATATTTTCATATCCGATTCTCTTTGCCAATTTTAAACAGGTGGAATACCTGTCCTCTCCTGCGATAGTATTATCTTCAACCGATCCGTAATTACCCGTCAATCTGAATACCTCTTCTCTTATCTCTAGAGGAAGAGATTTTTCTCCGCCGACAAATATGATATCTTTTCCTTGACAGTATTCTAATAGATAGGATCTCGTCGCTTTAGGAACAAAATTTTCATTTACCAGTATAATATTTCTATTTTCCATTATTCCCAAAGGACTGGTAGTTATGGCATCGACATAATTGTCGCCATTAACTACGATTATATCCCTGTCATTTCCTAGATAATTTGCGATTTTGACTGCAGTTTCATATCTATCTACGCCGCTTATCCTTTCTTTAAAATTCTCATTATGCTCCAGTTCTTCGCTAAGCCTGAGCCTTCCGCCTATTAAAGATAATTCATCTGCATTCTGAATTTTGATTTGCTCTTCCTCGGTTAAATTATCAGAGTCGACCATGAGCAATCTTCCATTATTTTCAATCGCTGCGACAGCTCCGGCAAGTGCGTCGGCAATTTCTTTTTTATCAGCTAAATATATATGATTTTCGCCCGAAACTTCAATTTCCTGTATATCTCTTATTTCATAAGCTTCATCTGCATTTGCTAAAGATCCAAACAAAAATGATGCGCTTATTCCCAATAAAATAAGCTTTTTAAATATCTTTTTCATATATCCTCCGTCTGTAACTATTTTGTAACTATTTAAGTTACAAGGAGTATTTTATGTAAAAAAACATGGACGGTCAATAAATAAGTTGAATATGCGCTTGATTTTTGCTATGAAAGAGGAATCAATATGACAAATAGAAAAAATATGAAATTATCTAAATTTATTTAATGCATTTAAAAGCTTTAAATCTAGGGAAGTATCGGATAAAAAAATAGAATATGATATCTGTTATTAAATAATAGGATTTATATATTACGAAAATTAAAGAAATAAAAAAGCCGATCCTAGATCGACTTAAAAAAGTTGATAAATAAAATATGCGATTGTTCCGATTCCGCCAAATGATACTGCCACAAAAGCGGCCATAATAGCCAGTATGATAACTACACCAAGACAGCAGCCGAATAGAAAGCCTCCGCAACCACCTCTTTTTTTCACAGGCTTATCATAGTAATCGTACTCATCATTGCTATTTTTGCTGAAATAACTATTTTGTCTATTTATATTTCTTTCTCTTTCCAGATTATCGAAATAATCGTAATCATAATCTATATAGCGATTATTTGTCTTAGTTTCATATCTATCGCTCTCAGCATTATTGTATTCATTGTAATCAGAATAGTTTTCAAAATGATCTCTTATCTCGTCGAGTCTATCGGTGTCTGAAAAATCTTTCTTCATGATCTCACCTCGATTAAAGTATATCATAAAATTATAAAAAATTAGCTTACAATAATGAAAGGAAAAGAGGAATTTATATAAGTATGGATGCGATATAACTCTGCTTGTAATCGTTTTAGATTTATCTTATAATGTATGTGAAGGGAAACCTTTAATAAGAGAAATGGGGGAGTTTTATGAAATTAGGTAAAAAGTGGTTACTTCTTACTGCTGTTTTGCTGGCTTTCAGTATGATTTTTACAGCATGTTCTCCAAAAGAAGAACCTAAGGACGAAGCTGACAAAACTGTGGAAACTGCAGAAGACGCAAATAAGGATGAAGTGGTTGACAAAAAAGAAGAAAGCGCTGATAAAGAGGAAGAAGCAGAAAAGACGGATGCTGAAGCTCCAAAAGGCGACTTGAGAATACTGATAGTTACCAGTCCATCAGGCGTAGACGACGGTAGTTTCAACGAAGATAATTACAATGGAATACAAGAATTCATGAAATCTCATGAAGGTTCAACTGTTCAAGCTGTTCAGGAACCTACAGGCGATGAGATGGCTTCCGTACAGGCTGTTGCCGATACAGTCGCTGATTATGATGTAGTAGTGACTCCGGGATTCCAATTTGCAGGTATTTCACAGATTGCAAATGATAATCCGGACAAGAAATTCATATTAGTCGATTCCTATCCAACAGCGATTGATGAAAAAGAAGAATTTGAAAATGTATATGCCATGATGTTTGCAGAGGAAGAGTCAGGATTCCTTGCGGGAATTGCAGCGGCTATGGAAACTAAGACAAATAAAGTTGCAGTAGTAAATGGAATCGCATACCCTTCAAATGTAAATTATCAATGGGGATTTGAATCAGGTGTAAATTATGCAAATAAGCATTTTGGAACTGATGTAGAAGTTGTAGAAATCGAATCATATGCAGGAACAGATGTCAGAGGAGAAAATGTCGGTGGAAATTATGTAGGTACATTTAATGATGAATCTACAGGAAAAGTCGTCGGCGAAGCATTGATAGAAAAAGGCGTAGACATAATGTTCGTAGCTGCAGGTGGTTCAGGTAATGGAGTATTTACAGCTGCTAAGGAATCAGACAATGCAAAAATAATCGGATGTGATGTCGATCAATACGATGATGGAGCATATAGCGGTGGAAATGTCGTTATTACTTCAGCATTAAAGAATATGAAGATAAATGTCGACAGGGCTTTAAATAAAGTAGCTGAAGGAAGTTTTAAAGGCGAAAATGCTCTATTGAGAGCTGATACAGACTCTACGGGAATAGTTAAAGATGAGGGCAGACATCAGTTGAGTTCAGAAACTTTAGAAAAATTAGATGAAGCTTATGCTAAGCTAAAAGATGGAAGTATTGTACCGGCAGCCAATTTTAACGGTCATACTCCAGAGCAGTTCCCTGGACTTTAGAATCAAGAATTCAGAACAATAAAAAAGGGGCGTAGAGATACGTCCCTTTATTTATAATTTTTTAAAACTATCTCATTACAAATCATGAAGACGGGTGATATGATGACAGATATTGTGGAATTTAAAAATATAACTAAGACTTTTCCTGGAATTGTCGCAAATGACGATATATCATTTTCAATAAAAAGGGGAGAGATATTTTCAGTACTTGGCGAAAACGGAGCCGGTAAATCTGTTTTAATGAGCATGCTATTTGGAATGTATGAGCCTGATAGCGGAGAAATATATATTAAAGGTGAGAAGATGGATACATATTCTCCCAGACATTCAACTTCTTTAAATATAGGAATGGTGCATCAGCATTTTAAATTAGTTGAAAACTACAGTATAGCACAGAATATAGTTTTGGGAGATGAACCGATAAAAAAGAAATTTGGATTTCTAAATGAATTAAATTTGAAAAAAGCGGAAGAGGAAATAGAAGAATTATCTAAAAAATATGGGTTGGAAGTCGATCCAAGGGCGAAGATTCAAGATATAAATATCGCTACAAGACAGAGAGTCGAGATATTGAAGATGCTCTACAGAGAAGCCGAGATAATGATATTTGACGAGCCTACGGCAATTTTAACACCCCAAGAGATAGAATATCTGCTGGGTATAATTTTAGAGCTTAAAAAAAGCGGCAAGACCATTATCCTAATTACACATAAATTAGAAGAGATAAAGAGAGTGGCAGATAGATTTGCAGTATTAAATAGAGGTAAATTGGTTGCCGTTAAAGATGTTAAATCAACCTCGACCAGTGAAATGGCGAGGCTTATGGTCGGAAGAGATATCGAATTATCTTCTTTACCTGAAGAAGTTGAAAAGGGAGAACTAATTTTAGAGGTTAAGAATCTTGAAGTATCAGACAGATTCGGCGTTAAAAAAGTTAAAGATATCAGTTTTAAGATACATGGTGGAGAAGTTTTTGCAGTAGCAGGAGTATCGGGCAATGGGCAGAATGAATTAGCCGATTCGATAGCTGGTCTAGTAGATGTAGATTCGGGTCAGATAATACTCGGAGGAAAGGATATTACTAAAGAATCTATAAGGGAAAAGAAAGAATCAGGAATAGCATATATCCCGGAGGATAGACAGGGAATGGGACTGGTATTGGATTTTGATATAGCCGATAATATGATTTTAAAATCATATTATATGAAGCCCTTCAGCAATGGAGCTTTTTTAAATAGATCAGAAATAGATAGTCATGCTGAGAAATTGTCGAAAGAATACGATATAAGGAGTTCCAGAGGAATTAAAAGCATTATGAGATCTCTATCCGGAGGTAATCAACAAAAGGCAATTATTGCAAGGGAAATCGAACATGGTTCGGAGCTTTTGATATTTGTCCAGCCTACCAGAGGTCTTGATATCGGGGCGATAGAAAATACATGGGAGCAGATAAATCGTGAAAAGCGAGAGGGAAAGGCGATTCTATTAATTTCCTATGAACTTGAAGAAGTAATGAGCCTCGCCGATACTATTGGTGTAATTTACAATGGAGAGCTATTGACTGTAGAAGATAGGAGAAATCTCGACAGAAACGAAATTGGAGAGTATATGATGGGGGTTAAAAGAGATGAATAATAAAAAATCTATTGGATTCATACCGGCCCTTTTGGGAGATGAAAAGAGACAATCATATACAATCCCTTTATTTGCAATATTTTTAAGTATTATAGCCGGCAGCGCAGTAATCTTAATAACCGGAAAGAATCCTCTCCAAGCATATTTAAGCTTGCTTCAAGGTTCAGGTATTATACCAAAGGAAAGCTATGCGGGAGGTACGGGGCAGTTAACGGATTTCACGAGTTTTTTAGATATACTTGCACCTATGATTTTTGCGGCATTGGCTGTGATTATAGGTCTAAAGGCAGGACTTTTCAATATAGGCGTGTCAGGGCAAATGCTGATTTCCGGTTTTATTGCCAGCATATTGATAGGATATTCCGATTTAAATTCATTTATTGCTAAACCGCTAGTTATATTGATAGGAATAATAATAGGCGCTTTGACAGGAGGATTTATAGGATTCTTAAAATACAAATTTAATATAAATGAAGTAGTATCATGCATTATGATAAATAATATAATACAATTTGTAACAAGTTATTTTATAAACAGCTATTTTGTAAATCCCGTTTCAAGGCAGTCCAATTATATTTCTAAAGCATCATCCCTTACGATAAAGGGGCTTAGAATTGGAGATGTAAAAGCTGATTTTCCAATTGCCATCATAATTTCAGTCATAGCCAGCATAATCATCTATCGATTATTAAAGAGTACTATACTGGGATATGAGATCAAAGCTGTTGGAAGCAATAGAGATGCTGCAAAATATGCGGGAATAAATGTTGGAAAGACGATAGTTTTGACAATGATGATAAGCGGCGCTCTATCAGGTCTCGCAGGAGTAAGCTATTATATGGGATACTTTTCATCCATGCAGCCTAGAGTGATACCGACTTTAGGATTTGATGCTATCGCTACGGCTCTTCTAGCAAATAGCCATCCTATTGGTGCAATTTTTTCATCGGTATTAATTACCATACTTTCAAAGGGATCGGTATATATGAGTTCAAAGGTCGGGGTCGTAAAAGAAATTTCCGGAGTTATAACGAGTCTGATACTTCTTTTCAGCGCTACCGGAACATATATAAGATATAGGATAAATAGAAAGCTTGAGCTGCAAAAGACAGAGAAGAGGAGTGGTGATAATGAATAAATTACTCGTTGATGGATTAGCATTTGCAATACCACTTTTCATAATCGCAATAGGTGGGATATACAGCGAAAGGAGTGGGATAATAAATCTTGCACTTGAAGGTTTGCTAGGATTCGGAGCTTTTACAGGTGCTTTGACAGTCGTGCTTCTCGCATTGATATTTCCAGATTTCATCGCCAAATACGGATTATATATAGCCATGCTTTTCGCTATGCTTGGAGGAATGTTATTTGCAGTTATTCATGCATGTCTTTGCGTAATATTCAAAGCGAATCAAGTCATTTCTGGTGTGGTAATGAATATACTATCTGTCTCATTGACTGAATTTTTGACGAGACAAGTCAATTTTCAGGTATTTGGAGGCCCTTCAAATAAATTTCAACTAGGTGTATCACCTAGGTATTCAGTTCCGCTATTATCGGAAATACCAATACTCGGAGGTTTCTTCAAAGATATATACCCTTCGTCAATAGTGATAATTATAGTGGCTATAATATCCTATTTTGTTTTGCAAAAGACGAGATTCGGAATGAGATTGAAGGCGGCCGGTGATAATCCACATGCTGTAGATGCCGCAGGAGTAAATGTCAGTAAAATCCGATTTACAGCAGTTTTAATATCTGGTGCTCTTGCAGGGCTTGGAGGAATAAGCTTTGCATATTCAATATCGGCTAATTTTTCATCCAGCATTTACGCAGGATTTGGCTATTTGGCTATTGCGGCATTGATTTTTGGGAATTGGAGCATAAAGAGTACTCTTTTTGCCACCATGTTATTTGGATTTGCTAGAAGTGGCGGTTATTATCTAGCTCAAGTATTGAAGATGGACTCTACATTTTCGGATATCATTATGATACTCCCGTATATTTTAACTTTAATACTATTGATATTCTTCTCTAAAAATAATAGACCGCCTAGAGCTTTAGGTGAGATATACGATAAAGGAAAGAGGTAAATATGGTAGATTTTAAACATTTTGACACAGTTGATTTCAATAAAGATGAAGATGCATTGAGGATAATAGATCAGACCAAGCTTCCAAATAAATTAGAAATGCTTGAACTAGACGACGAAGAGTCTATTTGGGATGCTATACATTATTTAAAAGTAAGAGGAGCACCGGCGATTGGAGTCGCAGCTGCTATAGGAATTGCGGTACTTTCTAAAAAGATAAAAGAAGACGATTTGATAAAATTTAAAGAAGAATTTAATAGGATAAAAAAATATTTGGAGTCATCAAGGCCGACGGCAGTCAATTTATTTTGGGCTCTCGATAGAATGGGTAGAATAACTGAGAACTTTGAAGGACAAAAAGACGATCTGATAAAATTATTGGTCGATGAAGCAATAAAGATAAGGGAAGAAGATATTGAAGTATGTAGAAAAATAGGAGAATATGGATTAAAACTCCTTAAAGAAAATTATGGAGTGCTTACTCATTGCAATGCGGGTTCCCTCGCAACTGTAAAGTATGGAACGGCGACGGCCCCTATGTATCTGGCCAAAGAAAAGGGTATGGATATAAGAGTATATGCCGATGAGACGAGACCGCTACTTCAAGGCGCCAGATTGACTGCCTACGAATTAAATGCAGCAGGCATAGATACTACATTGATTTGCGACAATATGTCACAGACAGTGATGAGGAATGGTTGGGTGGATATAGTATTTGTTGGCTGCGATAGAGTTGCATTAAATGGAGATGCCTGCAATAAAATAGGTACATCTATGGTAGCTTTGGCCGCAAAGAGAAATAAAATACCATTTTATGTATGTGCACCTACATCGACAATAGATTTTTCGATCGAGAGCGGTGATGATATAGTGATCGAAAAGAGAAAAGATGAGGAAATCACTGATATGTGGTATAAGGAGAAAATGGCACCGGAGGGCATAAAGGTATATAATCCTGCATTCGATCTTACAGATGCAGACCTGATAACCGGAATAATTACAGAATACGGCATTATTTATCCACCGTATAAAGAAGCTTTAATGAAAATAAAAGAGGAGCATAATTTATAATGAGAGATGCCGCATATTATATAGAAAAATACGATATGGTGGAATTGCCCGAGGGCGGATATTTTGCGCCCTTGGTCAGAGGAGAATTCTCCATACCGAAAGAGATTTTGGGAGAAAATTACAGTTCAGACAGAGAATCAGTTTCCATAATTTACTATCTCCTAGAAAGTGGAGACATATCTAAATGGCATATGTTGAGATCCGAAGAACATTGGCTTTGGCATGACGGAGGTAAAATAGAGATAACCATATCTGAAGACGAGGGATTCAAAGAATTTAGGAGATTGGTTCTCGATCCATATGAGGGAGACTTTTGTGCTTCCGTACCTGCTGGGTATTGGCAGACTGCCAAAGTAATAGAAGGGGATTTTTGCTTAGTTACATGCGTAGTCTCTCCGGCATATCATGATGATGAGATTTTCTTTTTAGAGGAGAAATAAATGGATAAATTTAGGCTTGATGGCAAGATAGCAGCAGTGACAGGATGTAATAAGGGAATGGGAAAGGCGATAGCCATTGCTTTGGCGGAAGCTGGAGCAAATATTATCGGCATTAATAGGACAGAAGCAGTTGAACTAAAAAAAGAAATGTCTGAAAGAGGTTTTAAATACGATGAGATATCCTTTGACCTTTCAAATACTGAAGGTATTTCTGAAATGACGGAAAAAGCAATTTCTTTTTATGGGAGAGTTGATATACTGGTAAATAATGCTGGGATAATAAGGATAGAAAAGGCTGAAGATTTTAAGATATCTGATTATGATGATGTAATGGAAGTAAATGCAAAATCAGTATTTTTGCTATCTCAGGCATTTGGAAGACATATGATAGATAATTCATTTGGGAAGATTATAAATACATCATCTATTCATGGAATTGGTGGCGGATTTGAATGTATCTCTTATACGGCTAGCAAACATGCAGTCGTCGGTATAACTAAGGCTCTTTCAAATGAATGGGCATCTAAAGGTATAAATGTCAATGCTATAGCACCCGGATACACTATCACTGATAATACTAAGGGACTTAGAGACAATACAGAAATTACAGATCAGATTACAGAGACTATTCCAATAAGGAGATGGGCGAAGCCCGAAGATATTGCTCCTGTTGTCGTGTTTTTAGCTTCTCCTGCTTCAGATTATATAACAGGACAATTAATCGTGATAGATGGGGGACTTAATTAAAAAGATTAGCATAAAAACAGCACCCATATAGGGTGCTGTAGAAATGCTGATTTTTTATTGTGAAATTTCTTTTTCCTTTTTCAATACATCTGTAAATATTTTATAGAATAATATTCCGGTAGTCGTTGCTGCAATTATATCGGAAATGGGCTCTGCCAATATAACTGCTACTACTTTATCATTTATGAAATTAGGTAGAATATAGATTAATGGAATTAGTAGTATTATTTTTCTCAATACCGCAAGGAAAAGAGATGTTTTTGCATTTCCAAGAGCGATAAATGTCTGTTGGCAGGCGATTTGAATCCCTAGTGCAAATGAGCCGGCCATAAAAATCCTCAGGCCCATCGAAGCAGTATCGATTATACTTGAATCCGACGTGAAAAGGCTCGCAAATACTCTTGGGAAGAATATTATAAATAAACAGAACAGAATACTATAGCTCGTACATGTAATAAATAGGTATTTGAAAGTTTCTTTAAGCCTATCGTAATTGCCGGCGCCAAAATTATAGCTCATTATCGGCTGTGCACCCTGTGTCAAACCTGCTAAGGGAAGAAACATGAATTGCATTGATGCAGTCAATATCGTCATAGCTCCGACAGCGACATCGCCACCGTATTTCTGTAAGCTTGAATTAAAAGCTATTATAATAAATCCTTCAGTTATATTCATGATAAATGGAGAGGCTCCCAACATAAGAACCGGAAATATGATATTCCTTTTAATCCTTAGATTTTTCTTTTTAACTCTGATTGCAGTATTTTTGCTGACTAAAAATCTCATCACCCAAAAAGCCGAAACGGCTTGAGAAATAATAGTTGCCAATGCTGCACCTTTGACATTCATTTCAAAGACATAAATAAAAATAGGATCTAAAACTATATTTATGATTGCCCCTATAGAAACAGTCATCATGCTCGTCTTTGCAAAGCCTTGAGCAGTGATAAATGAATTCATCCCTATCGAAATTTGGATAAAAACAGTACCGATTAGGTATATGCTCATATATTCCATGGCATAAGGGAGGGTCTTATCGCTGGCTCCAAATAAAATCAGCAATTTCTCGCTGAATATATAGAGCAAAATCATCAATATTATCGATAAAATAATTATTGAAGCGAAGCAATTGCCCATTATATTCTCTGCGTCGCCTTCTTTTTTTTCACCCAATTTAATAGAAGCTAGGGGAGCTCCTCCCATTCCAATCAGTATAGCAAAGGCTGAAATTATGATTATAAGGGGAGCTGTAACTCCGACCCCAGTTAGAGCATCTCCGCCTATTCCCTTAATATGGCCTATATACATCCTGTCTACGAGATTGTAGACGAGACTTACAAGTTGGCCTATTATAGCGGGCAAGGCCAGTGAGAATAATAATTTTTTTATATCTTCTTTTTCTAATCTATTTAATTTACTCATAACTACCTCACAAATAAAAATATTAAGTTTTTGAAATTTTTTTAAAAAGGCACTAAGAACATTATATTTCTTTGGTATTTTAAGTCAAGTCATTTATATTTTAATATTTATATTTAATAATTAATCTTTTATTCATTGAAATATGATATTATATTAAATATTAATCTAAGGAGAGAATTATGAATGGATCAAAGAGAATAAATAGTCTAAGGGTATCGCCGATAAGGAAACTGATGCCCTATGCAAAAAAATGTGAAGAAAATGGAATAAAAGTTATAAAGATGAATATAGGACAACCGGATATAAAAACTCCTAAGGTATTTTTTGACGCAATGTGCGATTTCGATTTTGAAGTCCTTGAATACATGGACTCTCGGGGTATAGAGGAATTGATTAATGCATTCATCGATTATTATAAAAATTTTGATATAGAATTCGAATATGATGACATAATAATAACTCAAGGAGCGAGTGAAGCGATTACATTTATTTTTATGGCTGTATGTGATTTAGAAGATGAGATATTGGTCCCTGAACCATTCTATGCCAATTATGGTAATTTTGCAGATATAGTCGCTGTAAATTTGGTTCCGATAGCTACCAAAGCTGAAGAAAATTTTTCGCTTCCCTCAATAGATGTGATGCAGGAAAAAATAAATCAAAAGACAAAGGCCATAATGATATCGAATCCTTGCAATCCGACAGGAAGGGTATATACGGAATCCGAACTAAAAACTGTAGTCGAGATTGCAGAAAAAAATGACCTCTTCATAATCTCAGACGAAGTTTACAAAGAATTTGTATACGATGATCATAGATTTATATCTATGGCATCCTTTAAAAATATTGAACAGAGGATTATAATACTGGATTCGATTTCAAAAAGATTTAGTTGCTGTGGTGCAAGAGTAGGCACCGTTGCTACCAAGAATAAAATGCTGATCGACAATATGATGAAATTGGCCCAAGCCAGATTATCAGTTGCTACACTCGAACAATTTGGGGCAGCGGCACTTCAAAGAGTAGATCCCAATTATATCAAAAACACTCTAGATATATATAAAAATAGAAGAGATATAATCCTAGAAGGACTCTCCAAAATTGATGATGTGATATATAATACTCCTGAGGGTGCATTTTATACTATTGTAAAGCTTCCGGTAGATGATGCTGAGAAATTCGTAATCTGGACATTGGAAAATATTCAGATAGAAGGTGCCACTCTACTCATAACTCCAGCCAATGGATTTTATTCCAATGATACAGACGGGATAGATGAAGTGAGGATATCTTATTGCATTGACGATACTGATATTAAGCTAGGAATGGAGATACTCAAAAGAGCCTTAGAGGAATATCCGGGAAGAAAGGCATAAAATTAATAAAGCGAGAAATATAAAAGCAGAGCAAACCGCTCTGCTTTTAAAAATTAATGGGGGTAATTACCATTACTTAATTATTATAATCTACAGCCTCTTATATTTATTAATTCATAAACAATCGGTGAGTTTATAATAGTTATCATTATCATAATACATTATAATAATAAAAAAGTAAACCCCGACTGATAAGAAAGCTAAGGCAAAAAGGATTAAGCGATTAATAGCGGATGGAGATTCTAGATAATTAGTAAAATATAAAAAGATATTTCAAAATAGCAAATTTATTGGTATAATATATGAGATTTTTAAAATGGATAATGAAGATTTTTTAACAAAACTTGAATAATTTCAGAATATAAAATCTGAGTCGATTCTAGACCTTTGTATAGAAAAGAGTCAATAAAAGAAAATTATTGAACAAATAGAAATTAATTAAGAAATTATGTAAATCTAAATGTTTAAGAAATAAAAGTATTGTCGAAGAAAATACTAGAATGGGAGACAGATTTCTTTATATAGAGGATAATGCTAAAAAAAGGTGATTTAAAGCAATACAATCAATATTTATCTGATAATATTAAAGAACAAGGGAAAATAGCATTTCTTCTATAAATACACGGAATTCTTTTTATTGTATTTAGTGATGGCGATGATTAATATTCCTTTTAATTTCCATAATTATAGCAATAAAAAATCGAATTTACAAATATATAACCGATTGGCAATAAAATACTTATTAGAGGATAGCTTGCCAGTTATTATAATAGAATTTTCATTACTCTGAATAATATTATATTTTACAAGCCGGAACGAGAGATTTTTATACTCTTTTATCAATCTTTTCATAAGATTAGTACTAAGTATTTTTATTATATCTTATAGTATATTTTTAATATACCAAGAGATGGTTATGCAAGCATTATCACCGTCGCCTTGTTAATATAGCTATTAGATAGATTATTTGCGAATAGACAGCAAATCTTTTTTTAAATATTGAGATATTCATCAAATCATTTGGGAGGTTTACGAATAAAGTGAAAACGACGATTAAGGGAATTGCAAAATCATTATTATTTTTTATACTTTGGGGGTTAGGCGTTGGCCTTATACCGATACCTGATTATTCGGATCCGGCGATATGGCGACTTTTTGCTGAGATGATTCCTCTGCTTATAACGATTGTATTGACCTATGGATTTGTTTATTTTGACAAACAAGATATTAAATTAGGTTTAAAAGATCATTTATTAAAGAAAATCTTTTTAGGAATTATTTTTGGTTTAATATGGCTCGGTCTCACGATATTTATAATTTATATTTTAGGTGGATTAAGTATCGATTCAAAGAATAGCGTAGATGGATTATTCATCTGGTTTATCGCCTTATTTTTGAACACCATAATGCAAGAACTTGTGTTTCGTGGATATATTTACCAAATGCTGAAAAAAGACAATAGGATTGTCGCCGTCGTTGTAAGTACATTGCTCTTTACATTATTACATGGTGGTGCATTTGAGGCAGGATTAATTCCGGTTTTAAATGTTATTACAATGAGCCTATTTATGACTGCTGTATTAGAATATGCGGACTCGCTTTGGCCTGCTATCATTATTCATTATATTTGGAACGCCATCGGTGCATTGGTTTTAGGACTCGTGTTATTAGCTGATGATTATATCAATATCTATAATATGAATTTTCACGGAAATGAATTAATCACCGGAGGGGCGGTGAAGATAGAAGGAAGTATCATCGTATTAGTATTGAATCTATTACTAATGATATATTTTATACAGCTTAAAGCTAAGAAGAAAGAGCATAAAGAAAAAAGGAAATCAGTATAGAAGGATGAGATTATTACAGAAACAATAGATATGCTAAAAATGAGATTGTATATTTCTTAGGGTTTATTTAGTCATTAAAAGCTAATATTGAGTATAAATTTAAATAATCGGACTTGAAAGATGATAGAAAAAATCTATCGTCTTTTTAATGAATTTAAAAGATGAATTTGACCTTTTAAGAAATTAATATCAAAAACCAAGCATAAAGAATTTTTGTGATGGATGACTTTGGAATTGGGCGAGTTATAAATAAGTACTCTATAGGATAATTAAAGATGAGTATCAAGAATCAGAAGAGATTATTCTAAAAATCTTGATTATCGAGAATTGGATAAAATCTTATGATGAAATAAAAAACTCCGTCTATGAGAAAGAATCATAGACGGAGAAATTATAGGGCCATTAAAATTAATGACTCGGCATTTTGGTTTATTTTAACTATATTTCTAATTTATCAGTAATTTCCTCGAGTTCGTCGATTACAGATCCTATATAATCTATAGTATCTCTCAAAGCTTTGTCTGTCTTTATATCGACACCGGCCATTTCTGCCAATTCGACTGGAGTTTTTGTACCACCTGCTTTAAGTGTTTTTATCCAATCTTCAACTGCCGGTTTTCCTTCTTTGAGTATTCTCTTGCTTACTTGAGTTCCTATCGTTAATCCTGCAGAATAGGTGTATGGATAAAGGCCCATATAATAATGAGGCTGTCTCATCCAAGTCAGTTCGCTACCGGGAATTATTTCAACATCTTCTCCCCAAAATTCTTCGAGTTTTTCTTTAAATATATTTGAGAGGGTATCGGCTTGCACGCTGCCACCTTTATCTATTATCTTATATACTTCTCTCTGGTATGCCGCTTCCATGAAATGGGTCACGAAATTATGATAATATGTTCTGGCAATTATCTGAGATAAAACCCATCTCCTTTCTCTCAAGTCTTTTGCATTGTCTAGTAAAAACATCTCCATTATAATTTCATTTGCAGTGGAGGGTGCCTCGATAAAATAAAGAGAAGGAGAGGTACCCAAAATATTTTGATTTCTTTGGCATAGATAATAATGACCTGCATGACCTAGTTCATGCGCTAGCACCATGACTTCTGCCATTAGAGATGTCCACGATATCAATATATATGAATGTGAGCCATATGGACTTGAGCAGAAGGCGCCGGTTGATTTTCCATGATTATTTGCAAAGTCTATCCATCTTTCGGAAAATGCACGCTCAAGCATCTTTTGATAATCATCGCCTAAAATGGACAGGCCTTCCATTATATAGTCCTTGGCTTTACTGATATCGACTTTAGGCTCGTATTCAGGATCGAGATTCAGCTTCAGATCGGCATATGTCATTTTGTCGAGTCCGTGAACTCTTTTTAAAAGTCTGGCGTATTTTCTCATATGAGGAGCTAATTCTTTCATTATTATGTCGATTTGCCTGTCGTATAATTTTCTGCTGACCTTTTGATCGAATAGAAGATAATCGAATACTGAGTCAAATCCTCTCAATTCAGACATTGTCTTTTCTTTTTGTATTTGCTTTGAATAGCATGTTGCCGTCGTGTATTTATATTTTTCCAAAATGGAATGAAAGATATCAAATGCTTTTCTTCTGACTTTAGTTTCTGTTTCAGATTCCATGACACCTTCAAATATATTATAACTTAAATCGTATTCTCTTCCGTCGACTTCGAATTTACCGAAATCCATATCGACTAATTTTGACATTTGATATATATCATATGGTGCTGATAATGTATTATTCAGGGCGGATAAAGTTGATTCCGTCTTAGGGTCGAGCATATGCTCTCTTTCTTTCATAATATCTCGAATATAGATTTCCAATTCGGGATTTTCAGAAGCTAATTTATTTAGAATATCATCACTTTTACCGGCTATTTCGGTTTTTAAGAAACTAAGCATGGATGAAATCTTTACGATTACTCCCGAAGTAGATGCATATCTCTCATTCGACTTTGCATCGCCCATATCCACAGTCGTATACAAACTCGCAAAGCTATCTAAAATATACATTTCTTGAATTATGGCCATGAATTCTTCAATGGCATTTTTTATTTTTTCAGTGCTGTCCAGCTTGTCTTTGTAATCTTCTACAAAAGCTAATGCCTTGCTCTCAATCTTTTTAAGTCTTTCTTTTAATTCTACATCGTCTTTTACCAGATCATGTAGATTCCATTTTAATTCTTCAGGGATCTCATTTCTTTTTTTTACTTCCATAGTCGCTCCTTTAATATGTTTTTGTTCTGGTTATCTTTTTCATAAATTACTTATTATTTATAATTATATCACGAACTTATATTAAATGGGATCGAATTTAAAGAAATAGAGCAGATATATTTTGAAAATTTTTGTATAAAAAGGGATATTGTGTTTAATAATGGGTATCAATAAATTGATTAAAGATTTGGGGGAATCATATGGAAAATATGAAAAAATATTTAAAAGATATAGACGAAGAAAAGATAGCAAGAGCCTTTGCCATAAAAAAAGATTATGATGAAGGAAAGATAAGCCTTGAAGAGGGTAGAAAAATGATGAAGGCCGAAGTAGTTAGCTTGGCTCCACATGAAATAGCTTATATGGAGCAGGAGTTAAAGGAATTCGAGGAAGATGAATGTCAAAAAGAAGATATTCAGACTATGCTGGCTATTTTTGAAGATGTCATGATAACTAAAGAAGAAGATTTAGATGAGTATCATCCGATTAAATCTTATAGGAGAGAGAACGAAGAGTTGAGAAAAATCTTGCTGGAAATAGAAGATTTGGTTCAATATCCCGTAATAAAAAATCAATGGATAGATATATATGATAGATTGAGCGATTATAAGATACATCTTTCGAGAAAGCAAAATCAGCTATATTCACTACTCGAGAAAAAGGGATTCGATAGACCTACGACTACGATGTGGACCTTGGACAATTTCATAAGAGATGAGATAAGCGAAGCATATGGATTGTTAAATGAAGATCGAGAAGATGAATTCATAGCCATGCAGTCGACTATTGTTGAAGACATAAGAGATTTGATCGATAAAGAGGAGACTGTATTGTATCCGACTTCACTTGCCATGATATCTGCCGATGAATTTGAGGAGATGAAATCTGGCGATGACGAAATAGGATATGCGTGGATAAAAGTAGAGCATGAGCTTTCTGAAGATAAGGTCAATAAATCCGACAATGCTTCTGAATTAGCTAAGGATATGGCAAAACTTCTCGGAAAATACGGAATGATGACTGATAATTCTTCGGAATTAGAAGTGTCAATGGGGAAATTGACCTTAGATCAAATAAATTTGATTTTTAAACATCTTCCAGTGGATATATCATATGTCGATGAAAATGAAATAGTTAAATTCTACTCTGATACTGCTCATAGAGTTTTTCCGAGGAGTAAAAATGTAATAGGTCGAGATGTAAAGAATTGCCACCCGAGAGGCTCTGTTCATATAGTTGAGGAAATAATCGAAAAATTTAGAAGTGGCGAAAAAGATAATGCTGAATTCTGGATAAATAAACCCGGATTATTTATATATATCTACTATGTCGCTGTCAGGGATGAAGACGGTAAATTTAGAGGGGTTTTAGAGATGATGCAAGATTGTACTCATATTAGGAGCTTGGAAGATTCGAGAACTCTTTTGACTTGGTCAAATGAAGGTGAGGAAGTCGTAGAAGAAAATTCAAATCAGGAAAATCAAGTCGATACCGATGGTGAAAACAATGTCGATATAGTGGAGATCGGACCTGAGACGAAGCTCAAAGATCTTTTAAATATATATCCCGAATTAAAAGACGAGCTGCCTAGAATAAATGAAAAATTTAAAATGCTCCATACGCCTCTGGCGAGAGTTATGATTCCAAAGGCTAATATAAAGATTATGGCGGAAAGAGGCGATATGGAAGTTCAAAATTTGATAGACGAGATAAATGAATTTATAAGGAGGAAGAAATGATAGGTAAAATTATAAAATGTGGAAGCGACAATCATCAAACGGAAAGATCACTTTTAGTACACAAAGATATTCCCGCAGGAGGGGATATTCCAGAGCATAATCACCCAAATCACAATATCTACTTCATAGTAACTAAAGGAAAATTCACGATAACTCTTGGTGGAAATGAAGTTCATGAGGTAAAGGCGGGAGAAGCTTTGCAATTTAGCGGAGATAATACCATATCTGCTCATTGCGACGAAGACAGTCAGGCTTTCGTATCTTTAACTAAGATGGATTAAAAAGGGCTCAAACAGTTTTAGCTGTTTGAGCTTTTTTTAGATAATTTATTTATCAAATCATTCCAAGAATCTTCGCCCGGTTCTAAGAAATTTAAATTTCCATTTTCCATCATCAGTATCTTTTCGCCAACCAATGACAGCAATTCCAAATCATGAGTTATTATTATGATCAATCTATTTTCTGATTTTAGACTATTAATCAATTCTGCCGTTTGCTCCATATGATATCTGTCCATTCCACTTGTCGGCTCGTCAAATATCATGATTTCACTGCCGGATGCTATTCCCGCAGCTATGCTTACCCTCTGCTTTTGACCTCCTGATAATCCTAGAGGATGTGAATTTTCTAATTCTTTTAAATTAAGAGAAGAAAGTATTGCATCGCAATCAATGGATTTAAATCCCTTATAAGAGCCCAAAGATAATTCATCTCTTACAGATTCTGTGAAAAGCTGGTAGCTTACATCTTGAAGTACTAGATAAGACAATTTTAATCTATCTTTATAATTTATGATCTTCTCATGCCTAAGAATCTTATCTTTATTAGCTTTGGCAATGCCAATTAAAGTATGAGCAAAACTTGATTTGCCTACTCCATTATTTCCGACTAGACCTATAATCGAATTGGTAGGTAGGGAGAGATTCTCGATATCGAAAATATTTTCTCGACTATTTTTGTATTTAAAGCTGAGCGATTTTATGCGGTATTCTGAAGTTTTTTTAGACTCATTTGCAATTGGAGCTTTAGGAGAGGATAATGATCTTAATCCGAGTTCTTTTAAATCATCGTCATTTAAAGAATTAAATTCATCTCTGCTAAATTCCCTTATAATTCGCCCATCATTTAAAAGTATAGCTCTATCGATTAAGTTTTTTAAAAAATTAATCCTATGTTCGCTTATAATTATTGTTTTACCCATAGATTTAAGCTTTAAGAGCATGTCTTCTATCTCATTTATAGAAGCCAGATCGAGATTAGAAGTCGGTTCATCCATTAGTATTATAGCTGTGTCCATAGCATATGCAGCCGCTATGGCTATTATCTGCTTTTCACCTCCGGAAAGATTAAATATATTTCTATCGAGCAAATGGTCTATCTTAAATAATTTTTTTATCTCTTTTAGTCTCGAATCCATAAATTCTTTTGAAGAATTTATATTTTCAAGTCCAAATAGAACTTCAGAACTGGTATTCAAATTAAAAAATTGAGATTTTGGATTTTGGAAAACGGTCGATGCTATCGGCGCCAGTTCATATAATTCATAATCCCTTATATCTCTATTCATAATTTCGATTTTTCCACTGCTTTGCCCCGAATAATAATGAGGTATTAAGCCATTCATCAGCCTTATCAGAGTAGTCTTTCCGCAGCCGCTCTTACCGCATAATAATACGAATTCTCCCGATCTTATAGAGAGATCGATATCTGATAATGTCGATTTAGATCCAGAATAGGAAAAAGCCACATTTTTTAGTTCTATGACATTATCCTTAGCCATATGCTATAACCTCCCATTAAAAGCAATACAATTATAAGCAAATAGTCTTGTATTGCAAAATTTGAATCATTATATCTGTTTTTCGGACCGGGATTATCTGCACCCTTTGTATGCGCCGCTGCAGTCAACTCATCTCCCAATTCACTTGCGGATGCCAATAGTGGAATCATTATATATTCCATAGTCAAGAGGGGATTTTTAATAGAATTTAATCCCAAGCCTATGCCTCGCATCTTCATACTGTTTTTTATATAATAATAATCCTGCTTCAGTGCCGGAAAAAATCTTATCATGACGGCAATGGGAATAACTATAGCTTTTGGAAGTTTAAGCTTTTCCAGACTGCTCATAAGATTGCTGATATCGGTAGAATTAACAGTATAATTAAATGCGACAATGGGAAGCATAAACATCCTAATTATAAATGCGAGCGGCTTTATTACTACCTGAAAGATCTTTATATCATGCGGGAGATATAGATCTATGCTTGATAGGAGAAAAAATGCGATTACAAATTTAATTCCGGAGATATACCTCCCGTCTAAGACAAATAATAAAAATAATAATGCCACTGCAAAATAATCGAGATATAATTTTGAACTTGTTATAATCAAAAAACCCATAGTAATTATCAATAAGAGCTTTGATCTAGGGTCGAATTTCAATAATGCTTTTGAGGATCTCATAATAAGACCTACCTTTTATGTAATTATTTTAAGTACAAATTGAAATTATTCTAAATAAACTAAGAATTTCATTTCAAAGACTATGAAGATTTTATGCGAAAATATCGACAATCGGCATTTAATAAGATAATTAAGAAACAAGTCCTGCCTTTTCAAAATGCTTTTTCAAGAGCTTTTGACCAATCTTTCCTCCAATCAAACCACCTATAAAAACAGAAATATAAAGTAATAGCATAACCCAGAGAGGTAGATTTATTAGCTTATCGGCATATTCTTTTCCCATTAACTCGACAGTCATAGCATAATATTTATCTGACATTATATAGATCTGCCAGAAAGATCCTATGGCATACATCGATCCTATTGCATGAGTTAAGATATTTCCTTTTATACTCTTTAATCCCTTTGACCTATGAACAAATTCTGCTATTAATGCAATTATAAGAGAGTGGATTGCGACTATTACAGTATGGCCCATCAAAGTCATTATCAAACCCGGGAGGAAGAAAAAGAGAAAAACGGCCCATTTCTTAGGTGTCTTAGCCATGAAGAACATAGTAACAACCCCCGTCAGAATTGCCATAACCATCGGGTAAAATAAAAAGCCTATGACAGTAAAACCAAAGGGAGTGCCTATGGCAAAGCTTGCGATAAAATATATTAGAACAAAAATCCCTATCGTAACCAAATCTTTTAATTTTAATTTATCAGTTTCCATATCGACCTCGCTTATTTTTATTTTCAGATATTATTTAGAAATTTGTGCCGATTATCGACTTTGATATTTCCGCATTTAGACGATTTAAGATCTTCGCCTAATCGATAATATATATCATTTTATCATATGCATAAGTTTCTTCTCAACTCCTGGAAGAACAAAAAAATCCCTTGAGTATATTATATTTTCGAGGGTAGAATACCGTATTTCTTTTTAAATGCAATTGAAAATTTAGACGGATTCTGATATCCGACCATATTAGCTGTCTCGAGTACAGAAAAGCCTTCTTCAAGAAGGGATTTTCCCTTTTCCAGTCTTAAATTCCTGAGATATTTAATCGGAGTAATACCGTATAAATCAGGGAAGACCCTCTTAAAAGTACTCTTGTTTATTCCGCAATCATTGCAGATATCGTCTATACTTATATTTGACTCGAGATTTTCGTTCATATATCTTACGGCCTTCTCAACCATTTCAATATGTGATTTCTTATGCAGGATTTTTTTCGAGCTTCTGTACAGGGGATATAATTCGGCATCTAAGAATAGGAGCTGAAGAGCATCCCTTTTGATATTGAAAATAAGATCTTCCTTTATATTATCCATAATCTTATTTAATAATGAGATGACAATTTCATTTGTATTGCAGACAAAGATCTCATTTTTATAATTAAAGATATTCATATTTTCAGATATCTCATCATCGAGCATAAGCATTTGCTTTAGATGAGATATAAGTTCGTCGCGGTAACCGAAAAGAGAGATGGATACAATTCCATTATCGCCGGAACCTCCAGATATATACTTATTATCACCGGTGTAAAATAGACTCTCGCCCTCTTTTACAAATGCTGATAGGTCCTCGTCTAAGTGGAAGAAAGCATCGCCCGAAATAAAATGATGAATTATAAACATATCATTTAAAAAATCTATATCATCATAATTATATCCATCGGTTATTATCATATCTGAATACATCAGAAATAAACCTTCGACTATATTGTATAGCAGGACATTGCCCTCGCCATACGAAGGTTTGACGGTATATGAAAGGCGATTTTTTTCCACGCGAAAATTTTCATAACAGTAAAGGAGATTGGGATTTTTATCGAATAGATCCATATTTCACCTCTGATGAGTATATGATAACTATTATTAGTATATCAATTTAATCTCCTTTTCACAATCAATAGATTTCGGAAATGATATCATGATATAAATTTTGTATTTATCAAATATTTAAAATCCACAAAAACAAAAGCCCCTAATTTTTTAAATTAGAGGCTAAAAATTTAAGGTTTTTTTAATATATCTATATCTTGATTTCCCTCGAGCAATTGCCTGCTTTCTTTTCTAATTAATTCAAATCCGACTTTAAGTCCGGCATCCTTGACCATATTCTTAGGAGTTTCCATATCCATGCCCTTCATTCTGTAAACCATCCAACTTAGCACGACATCCCATGGCCCGCTGTGATCTTCTTCGACACTACCGCAAATGCAGAAGAATACGCCACCCGGATTTAATGCCTCATAGATTTTAGTCATGAATTCATCGATATTATCTTTAGCGGCATATACTGAATTAGAGGAATATATAAAATCATAGCCAGAACCTATGCTGTCTTTATTGAAATCCCCCAATAATATATTTGCCCTTTCTCCCATATCCTTTATTTCAATCGATCTTTCTATCGCATCCTTCATCTGAGGCATATCGAAGAGGACGATCTCCGCTTCTTTATTTAATTCCGCCATATTTAATCCTATCATTCCGACTCCGCAACCTATGTCGAGAATCTTTTTAGCAGATTTGAATTCCGGAATCTCCTCTAGTAATTCCTTAACCTCTACAAAGACCAAGCCATCTTGATGCAATCTCATCATTTTTTCTATAGAAGCGAAATCCATATTCATATTTTCCTTCATCAAATCTTCCATAGAAGGCGGTCCATTCTTTAAAAGATCCGAAAAGTCATCAGGAAAAACTCCGCCTAGATTCTGTCCATAAAATAGTAAAAAAGTTCCGGCATATTCTTTACTGTCCTTGACGAGATATCTGTTTACATCTTCTGTATTTTTGTATCCATTTCCTACTTTTTCAATATAATCCAATGAGTAGAGCGACTGCAAGAAAAATTCTGTATTATCTTCATGCCAGCCTTTCTTTTTAGCCAGTTCTTCAGAAGTTGAAGCTTCTTTTAATTCCTCAAAAATCCCGAGTCTTAGAGCATTGTCGATTAACTTTGGAACAAGGGAATAATATGGCATTTCACCAAGCTTTTCTATAAAAGATTTATTGGACATTATCTCACTCCTCAATTTATATTTTAAGACTTTAAAAAGGTCTTAATTATCAGATTATTTAATATAATTTGATTATGATATCTCATATCAATTTTATCATATATATTTTTAAACTCTACTCCAATGAGAACAAAAAAAGCCCCTAAGAATTGGATTTAAATTTAATCATAGGAAAAGATTATATTTAAAGCTAAAGTGAAATTTATTTATCAAATATGTTATAATTCTTGATGTAAGATACATAGGAGGAAGATATGAAAAGTTTTGATCAAAAATTAAATGACTATGCAAAGTTGATAGTCGAAATTGGTATAAATGTTCAGGAGGGAAGGCCTATAGCATTGAGTGCACCTGTAGACTCTGCGGATTTTGCAAGAAAACTCGTAGAAAATGCCTATAAAAAAGGGGCGAGCGATGTCTCCTTGAACTGGTATGATGACTTCGTAACTAGGAAAAAATTTGAATACTCGCCTATTGAGGAATTTAAAGAATTTCCTGAATGGGCTGTCGAGAGAGTGAGATATAATGGCGAAAGAGGAGCTGGGACTATAAGCGTAATCTCAAATGACCCGGAGCTTCTTTCAGGAATCGACTCTGAAAAGATAGAGGCGCATAATAAATCGAGGTCTATAGCATTAAAAGATGTCATGAAATACTCTATGAATGATATAAATTCATGGTGCGTCGCAGCCATACCTTCAAGGGCATGGGCAGAAAAAGTATTTCCCGATTTAAAGGGCGGAGAAGCTATAGATGCACTTTGGGATGCTATTTTCAAGGCGACGAGAATCGAAGAAGAAAATCCTGTAGAAGCATGGAAAAATCATCTTGAAGATTTAAAATTCAGAGCAGATTATTTAAATAAAAATGAATTTGATAAATTGATATATAAATCTTCAAATGGAACAGATCTCAGAGTGGGTCTGCCGAGAGGCCATATATGGATGAGTGGAGCGAGCGTAAATTCACATGGAGATAAATTTGTTGCAAATATGCCGACAGAAGAGGTGTTTACAGCTCCCGATGCAAATAGGATAGATGGAGTACTTAAATCGACTAAGCCATTGGCATATGGAGGAAATATAATAGATAAATTTACTCTCGAATTCAAAGACGGTGAAGTAGTCGATTTCTCTGCTGAAATAGGCGAGGAATATCTGTCCGATATGTTGAAAGTCGATGAAAATTCAAAAAGACTTGGAGAAATTGCATTGGTCCCATATGATTCTCCGATATCGAATTCAAATATACTATTTTTTAATACCCTATTCGATGAAAATGCATCATGTCATTTTGCATTTGGAAAGGCATATCCTACTTGTGTAAGAGGTGGAACAGAAATGGATGAAGAAGAATTACTGAAAAACGGAATCAATGACTCTCTAATCCATGTCGACTTTATGGTCGGATCAAAAGACCTGTCTATTATAGGAGTAAAAAAAGACGGTGGAGAAATAGAGATATTCAAAGAGGGAAATTGGGCATTCTAATTTAATAGTATTTAAAGATATGACCCCAAAATTTGGACATAGAATTCAGATTTTGGGGTCATATTATTTCCCGCACTTTAACTTAATTTTTAAATCCATATTCAATCTTATAATTCTTTTATTTGTCAAATACCATGCAAAGATTATAGACTTTAGCAATAGTCTTTAAATTATTTTTGCTTTATTGTCTATTAATCTAAATTTATTTAAATATTCAATATTATTTAATCCCGATCTAATAAGAAAACGAGCATTGATTAACAGATGAATTAGAATTTACTTGTACTAAAAAAGAATTGGAAGATATAAAAAATCTTGATTATTATGACATTATTTACTTTTATTAAAGTCATCTGCTCGGGTTGATATCTGCTCTCGGTCCGAACTCGATAGCGAAGGTCTAAGACTTGCTCGAGGAATTGAAAATGGTTTATACTATAGTTATAGT
>JAUNVF010000004.1:31591-33856 GCA_030537815.1 Tissierellia bacterium
CAAATAGCCGGAAGGACTATGGATATAGATTCTAAAATCATAGAATTGGAAAGAAATCGGCTGATATCGAATAGATAATCTGTACAGCCAATAGCTCGGAGCGAGTCAATCATATTGAAAGTCTTGTATTAATGAGCAAAGCTAATTCAAATATGATTTTGATTGCATAATGGCATATGTAAATTCCGATTTGGTTCTAGTAGAAGATGTATTTAAAAGAGATGACGAGATAGATAATTATTTCGACGGGGTAAAGATCGATATTCTGATGATTGAAAAATACTTGGAGGGGATTTCAGACCATGCTGAAAATATCGTAAATTGGGTAAATTATTTGATAAGGGGAGAGCATTTAAATAAAAAACTTGGATGTGAGTAAATGGTAAAAATTTATATTGTCGAAGATGACGAGAATATAAGAGAGCTTATAAAATACGCATTAAATACCGGTGGCTACCAAGCGATCGGGTTTCGCAATGCCGATGAGCTCTATGATAAAATTTCAACAGAGATACCCGATATGTTTATACTGGATATTATGCTCGAGGGTGAAGACGGATATTCCATATTGGAAAAGATAAGGAATAGGAAAGATACAAGAAAAACTCCAGTCATAATGCTGACTGCAAAAGATGGCGAATACGATAAGGTAAAGGGCCTCGATATGGGTGCAGATGATTATATAACAAAACCATTTGGAGTAATGGAACTGATATCGAGGATAAAAGCTGTCTTGAGAAGAGTTGAAGGTAGAAAAAAGGTATCTGATTATAGGGAGATATCGCTTAATGACGAGAGGAGAATTGTAAAAGTCGAGAGTGAAGAGATCGACCTTACATTTAAAGAATTTGAATTATTGAAATTTTTAATTGAAAATCAGGGAATAGTATTATCCAGAGAGTCCATAATGAATACGGTCTGGGGTTTTGACTATCAGGGAGAGAGTAGAACTGTCGACGTACATATAAGGACTTTGAGACAAAAACTTAAAGATGCGGGAAATTATATTATAACGGTTAGGAATGTAGGATATAAAATCGGAGATTGAGATGAATAAGATTTCTAAGAGGATATTTATAGTGATAGTTGCCATCGTCACTTTGACTTCATTGGCTTCCATAGCACTAACATTGAAATACAATAAGATGAGTGCTGAGCAGTTAAAGGCTATTGCAGAAAATAGATTTGAAAATGAAGATATGGCGCGATATAAATTCTCAGATAAAGACGAGGGAAATTCGATTGAAAGATTTACTGATAGGGATGGTAAGAGTATATATATTTATAAAAATTACGATAATTATTCCAGTTTTCTGCTATATATTTTGCTCCTACTATCTTTAAGTCTGCTAATAATCTACTATCTGACGAGATATTATAATAGAAAGAGCATAGAATCTGCAGTAAAACCTATAGAAAAGATGACGAAAATAATAACCGAGATATTGTCGGGAGGTAGTAGCGAGAGCGATATGGAATCGGTCTATAGGAAGATTGAACCTCTAATTATGGAAAATGGAATCAATAGAAAGGATATAGAAGATTCTATTAAAAATCTGATAGAGTCTGAGAGGCGAAGGCGAGAATTTACGGCAAATGTAACACATGAGCTAAAGACTCCCCTCACATCGATAAATGGATATGCGGAGATGATAGCTTCTGGTCATGCGGAAGAGGAAGATATAAAGAAATTCTCGAATATAATTTTAAATGAAGGAAATAGGCTTTTAAAACTCATAAATGAAATCTTGAGATTATCCGAATACGACAATTCAAGGCAGGACAAGGAAGAATTTGAGAGATTGAATATTACAAAATTAGCAAGAGAGATAGTCGAAGATATGGGCGCATATGCAAAATCAAAAAAGATAAATCTCGAATTTTCAGGAGAGAAAGTATTTGTTATGGCAGATAAGAAGATGATTCAGGATATGATAATAAATCTCGTGAGCAATGCCATAAAATATAATTATCCCGGTGGAAATGTGTATATGAGTATAGAAGAAAAGGGCGGAAATGCATTGATAAAAGTCAGAGATGACGGAATAGGGATTTCTAAAGTCGATTGTGAGAGGATATTTGAAAGATTTTATATAGTTAACCACTCTGGACTTGAAAGCTCGGGCACAGGACTTGGACTTGCACTGGTCAAGCATATAGTGAAAATTCACGGTGGCAAGATCGGAGTAAAGAGCAAGCTCGGCAGGGGGAGCATATTTACAGTAGAGATTCCCGGCGTAGGGGAAGAAAAGAACTAGGAGATAA
>JAUNVF010000004.1:33956-71063 GCA_030537815.1 Tissierellia bacterium
TTTTTAAATTAAACAATGGAACTGTAAATATGTTATACTCTAATAAAAAGGCTTGAAGGGAGATTGCAATGGAAAAGGCTATAATAGTAGCTAGTTTTGGAACCACTCATAAGGATACGAGGATTAAATGTATAGATCCCATAGTGGAAATGATTAGGGAGAGATTTCCCGACTATATGGTCGTCGAAGCTATAACATCGAGGATAGTGAGGAGAAGAATCGAGAATAATGAGGGTCTTAAATTATTTAATGAGATAGAGGCAAAAGATTATCTTATGAGCTTGGGGATAAAGGAGATATATGTTCAACCTCTACATATAATTTCCGGACATGAATATGAAAAGCTGAAAAAGCTCGACTTGATAACCGGAAAACCTCTTATGTATGACTATGATAGCGTTGTCGAATTAGCCGAGGTTTTAAAATCATATAATGAAAAGAAGACCGCCTTCATAGGACATGGAACTGATCATGAAGCCGACGAATTATACGATATGCTGGAAAGGGAATTATCTGACAATCAAATAGTTACTACGATAGAGGGAAGCAAGTCATTTGATCATCTATTGGATAATTTAAATGCCGGAGAAGAAATATTATTGTCGCCTCTTATGCTGGTAGCAGGTGATCATGCTAAAAATGATATTGCCGGAGAGGAGGATTCCTGGAGCTCAATGCTGAAGGAAAGGGGATATAAAGTCGAAGTCGACCTTCGTGGTTTGGGAGAAATTCAGGAGATAAGAGAAATATTTCTAAAGAGAGTTGACGAACTCGTCAATAAAAATAGGCGAAAGCTCTATATAATAGGAACGGGACCCGGCGCATCCGATCTGATGACTATGAGGGCTATAAATGCAATAAAGGAGAGCAATATAATTTTTGCCCCTGAAAACAAGGGTAGAAATATGGCATTGGATACCGCATCAAAATATATAAATAATAGCGAGATCGTAGAAATTCCGCTTCCGATGAAGGATGTAGTCGATGAGGATTATATAAGGGCGGCAGATATAATAATGGAAAATCTCGGTAACAAGACTGGTGCATATTTGACGATTGGAGATGCCATGACTTATTCGACGGCAATCTATATCATGGAAAGATTGCCAAAGGATTTGGATATAGAAATTATCCCCGGAATCACATCCTATATCTATTCTTTTGACAAATTGGCAGTTCCAATGGCCATTAAGGGCGATTCATTTTTATTGATAGATAGATTAAATAAATCTAATGCCGATATCCTTGATGAGGTGAACTCGGTGGCGATTTTAAAAGCGAGCATGAATCCCGAAGAGACCATCAAAATCCTAGAAGATAAGGGATTCGAATATAATCTGGTAAAGAGAGCATCACTTGAAAAGCAGGAGATAATTGACGACAGAGATGAGATAATTTCAAATAGGGATTATATGTCATTGATTGTCGCCAGAAAAGAGAGAGGATAATGAAGGGAATAATGATTACCTCGCCTTCGTCAGGGCAGGGGAAGACGACTTTCACAATGGGCCTTTGCAGGCTTTTCAAGAATAAGAATTACGAAATATCTCCATTTAAGACAGGGCCTGATTTTATAGATCCTAAATTTCACTCATTTGCATCAGGAAGAAATTCAGGCAATTTAGATTTGCATATGCAATCAGAGGAAGGCATGAAACTTGCCCTTTCACTAAATAAATCAGAATATGCGATAATTGAAGGGGCAATGGGATATTTTGACGGAATAGATAATGGATTTATCGGGTCGAGTTTTGACATATCGAATAGACTCGGTATACCGGCGCTGATGATAATAAGTCCCGGCGCTCAGATGTTTAGCCTTATACCGAAATTAATAGGTATGTCCGACTTTTCTAAGGGCAGAATCAAAGGAGTAATATTAAATAAGATAAGTTCAAATTATTATAAAAAGATAAAAGTTCAGATAGAGAGATATACTGATTTAAAAGTCCTCGGCTATATAGAAGACAATCCAGAATTCTCAATTGAATCCAGGCATATAGGTCTGCTCATGCCATCCGAGATTGAGGGATTGGATAAATCTTTAGACAAAATAGCGAATATAATAGAAAATAATATTGATATAAAAGCCCTCATGGATTTATTTGAAGAAATTCCGACAGGAGATTATCTGTTCAAAGAAACGGGCAAGAGAGTATTATTGGCGAAAGACGATGCATTTTGCTTTCATTATAATGAAAATTTGAGGATATTGGAAAAAGTATCTGATTTAAATTATTTTTCTCCCTTAAAAGGCGATTCGATTCCGGAAGCTGACCTCATGATAATAGGTGGGGGATATCCTGAACTATATCTTGAAGAATTGTCAAAAAATGAAATTATGAAGAGGAGCATAAGGAATTTTTCTGAATCGGGTGCTAAAATTTTGGGAATGGGAGCTGGGCTCATGTATCTATCAGAGAGTATAGACGGATATGAAATGGTCGGCGCATTGCCGGGAAAGGCATTTATGACTGAAAAAACTCAAAGATTTGGATACAATACCATAGAATTATTGGAGGATTGTATTTTGGGCGATAAGGGAACAAAGATGAATGCAAAGGAATTTCATAAGTCGATATTTAAAACAAATCTCAAACCCATATTCAGAGTTGAAAAAGCTGATGGTAGGACTTGGAGTTCTGGGTATAATATAAGAAATACAACTGTTATGTATCAGCATCTAAATTTTGCAGGCGATATAAGACTGGGAAAAATACTTGGGATGGAGGAAGATTATGTATATTAAAAACCCTAAAGAAATTGAAAACACAAGTATGGACATGATCGAAGAAGTTATGGAAGGTCTTGACTATGACGAAAAAGAGAAGAAGATAGTAAAGAGGATGATACATACTACAGGAGATATTGAATACAGAAATATAGTTCATTTCAGAAATGGCTTTGTGGAGAAAGCTCTCGAGCTAATTAAAAAAGGCTCTATGATCTATTCCGATACCAAGATGGTAAATGCAGGTATAAATAAGAGGATAGTCTATGACTTGGGCTGTGAATTGATTTACTTTATAGACAATCAGGATGTATTGGAAAATGCGATTAAAAATAATACCACAAGATCTTCGGCGGCAATCGACAAAGCTGCAGATTTTTTAGTTGATATTTTCGTAATAGGAAATGCACCAACGGCTGTATTCAGACTTTTGGAATTAATAAAGGAGAATAAGATCAAGCCTAAGCTTATCATAGCTGTTCCTGTCGGATTTGTAGGAGCGGCCGAGTGCAAGGAAGCACTTAGAAATTTTGATACTGATATCCCAATGGTAACAACTATTGGAACAAAGGGCGGGAGCAATGTCGCTGCATCAATTGTAAATGCACTACTCTATATGGTAGTGGAAAGATGAAGCTAGAAGAATATTCTATAGTAGGAGGTAAAAAGCTAAGATGCGGCTATACGACTGGTAGCTGCGCTCAAGCAGCTACAAAGGCGGCAGCTACCATACTACTAAAAGGTGAGCCGATAAATAAAGTCAAGATAGATACTCCTGCCGGAATCGTTCTCAATCTCGATGTCGAAGATATCGAAATCGGAGATGATTTCGTGAGCTGTGCGATAAGAAAAGATGCCGGAGATGATCCCGATATAACCGATGATATGCTCATATACTCAAAGGTCAGTAAAAGGGGAGATGATGAGGTTAGCGTCGACGGTGGATTTGGCATTGGAAGGATCGCGAGGAAGGGATTATTTGGAGAAGTCGGCGAAGCGGCGATAAATCCCGTACCTAAAAAATTGATACTAGAAGAATTGAAGAGATTGGGCGGCGGATTTCATGCAGAAATCTACGCACCTGAAGGAGAGAAAATCGGTCGATCTACATTTAATGCCGGAATTGGAATAGTCGGGGGTATTTCCATAATAGGTACTAAGGGAATCGTGTACCCGATGAGCGATGAAGCCTTGATTAAGAGCATTTATATGGAAATCGACTTACTCGCTCAGGAAGGGACAGATGATAGATTATTGCTGACTCCGGGCAATCATGCTATAAATTTAGCTAAATCGAAAGGTATAAAAAATAGGAGCATAAAGGTCTCAAATTTCATAGGAGACTCTATTTCATATGCCTATGAAATAGGTTTTAAGAAATTTTTTATACTCGGCCATGTGGGAAAGCTCGCAAAACTGGCTTTAGGAATCTTCAATACTCATAATAGAGTCGCAGATACTAGGATGGAATCATTTGTATATTATATGGCAAAAGCCGGGGTATACGATATTATCGACGAGGTCGACTCTTGCCTTACTGCTGAAAGGGCAGCTCTCTACTTGATTGAAAATGGATATGAAAATATTATAAGCGATATGGAGAGGGGCGCTGAATTGCGAGTAAAGAAATACTTAAAAGATGAGGATATAGATATTTATACCAGAATGTATACTATGGAGAGAGGTTTATTATGATAACAGTTTCGGGGATAGGACCGGGAGATGGGAATCACTTAACGGGAGAAGTTAAAAAAAGGATATTAAGCGCCAAAAATGTCATAGCTTTTAAAAGGGTGGCGCAAGATATGATTGAGTTCAGGGATGATATAATATCGATCAAATCGGTTGACGAATTGCTTCCGCTACTAGAAGAAGATACGGCTATTCTAGCATCCGGAGACAGTTTATTTTTCGGTATAGCCGACTATCTCATGAGAAAGGGAGTTGAAGTCGACGAGATTCACCCGGGAATTACCTCTTTTCAATATCTTATGGCTAAGTTAAAAATGCCTTGGAATGATGCGAATATCTTTTCAATGCATGGTAGAGATGGCGACTTGTCGACGGTAAGGCTTTTCAAGAAGTCGATTATACTTACAGATTCACTCTACAATCCCGATTATATATCTAAGAAATTAAATGAAATTGGCGTCAAGGGAAAGATTTACGCAGGTTATGATTTATCATATAATTCAGAAAAAATAATCGAAAAGAAAATCGGAGAAGATTTTGATTGTGATTCAAAATTGGCGGTGGTGGTGATAATTAATGAGATGGTTTAAAGACAGCGATTTTATAAGGGGCGATGTACCTATGACTAAATTCGACATCAGGGTTATTATCAGCTCCTTTTTCAATACAGAAAAAAATAGAAAAATATTGGAAATCGGATCGGGAACAGGATCGATAACATGTCAACTTGCAGAAATGGGATTTGATATAATTTCAATAGACTTTCTTAGCGAGGCTGTAGATTTGACTAAGGAGAATTTAAAGAAATTAGGTCTGAAAGCTGATATAATTAAGGGTAAAGCTCCGAAAGATTTGCCGGATGTCGATCTTGATGCATGCTTTATCGGAGGAAGCAGAGGAGAACTCGATAATATATTCGAGTATTTAGATAAAAATATGAAAAAGGGTTTATTGGTCGCCAGTTTTATAAAGATGGATAATCTTTACCGAGCAAAATCCTTGATGAAGGAATACTCTTACAAAAATATTGAGACGAGATTGGTTCAAGTCAGTTATGAAGACAGACTTGGATTATTAAAAGCGCAAAATCCGATCTTTATAATCAAGGGGGACAGATATGATTAGTTTTGTCGGAGCTGGGCCAGGAGATGTCGAGTTGATTACATTGAAGGGGCTTAAAAGGATTGAAAAGGCGGATATTATTATATATGCCGGATCATTAGTCAGCGAAGATCATCTAAAATACTGTAAAAAAGATGCTGAATTTTATAATTCCGCCCATATGAATTTAGATGAAGTTTTGGAAGTCATGAAGAAGGCTGAACACGAAGGCAAATCTGTCGTCAGACTACATACCGGAGACCCGTCGATATACGGTGCAATTCAGGAACAGATGGATTCATTAGAAAGAGAGGGAATACAATTTGAATTAATACCCGGAGTCAGCTCATTTACGGCTGCAGCTGCCGCCATAAAGAGGGAGCTTACGCTTCCGGGAGTTAGCCAAACTGTAATTCTCACTAGGATTGCAGGTAGAACTCCAGTTCCGGAAGATGAGGACTTGGTTTCATTAGCAAAACATAAGGCCAGTATGGCTATTTTTTTATCTGTGGGTAATATAGGATCTGTTGTCGAGAAATTAATCGAAGGTTATGGTTCTAAAGATATTCCGATAGCAGTCGTATATAAGGCTAGTTGGAATGACGAAAAAATAGTATTGGGCACACTCGAGGATATAGAGGAAAGAGTTGCGAGAGCCGGAATAAAAAGACAGGCTCAAATCCTAGTCGGAGATTTTATAGATTCTGAATACTCTCTTTCAAAATTATATGATAAAAATTTTAGCACAGGATTTAGAAAGGCGAAAAAATGATAAGCATATTATCTTTTACTGAAAATGGAAAAGCTTTAGCCGAATTATTGTGTAAAAAGCTTCCTGATTGTCGTAAATATCATAAATCTGAAATTAAAGAAATAGGAATGGGAAATATATGGGATGGTTCAGACGAGATTATCTTTATATCTGCAACCGGCATAGCTGTGAGATATATTTCAAAATTCATAAGACATAAATCGATTGACCCGGCAGTATTGGTCGTAGATGATATGGGAAGATTCGTCATCAGCTTATTGTCGGGACATCTCGGAGGGGCAAATCGATTTGCCGAGCAGATATCTTCTCATCTTCCGGATTCTATACCAGTCATCACGACGGCTTCCGACTCGAGAGGATTTGAGTCGCCCGATCTCTATTCACAAAGACATGGGTATATAATAGAAAATTCAGAAAATCTGACCAAGATAAGTGCGGATATGGTTTCGGGAAGAGAGATAGCTCTATTTTCCGAAGAAAATATAGATTGGAATTATAAAAATTTTTTCATAATTGATGAGATAGATAAATTAGATAAAATGGGTTTCGAATCAGCTATAATAATATCATCCAGATCTTTCGATATCGATACGCCTTATCTCCAATTGGTTCCAAGAAATTTAAATATAGGAATAGGATGTAGGAGGGGTATAGATACAGAAGATTTGCTTAAATTTATATCCGAGGTATTTGATGAGAAAAAACTATTGACTTCTGGGATAGGGAAATTGGCGAGTATAGATATAAAGAAAGATGAAAAGGCGATACTCGAAGCTGCTGAAAAATTAAATGCAGATCTGATATTTTTCAGTGCGGAGAAGCTTAAAACTGTAGAGCATAATTTTTCGGGGTCTGATTTTGTAAAAGAAAAAGTCGGAGTTTCATCTGTTGCAGAAGCATCAGCTTATTTGATGGGTGAACTCTTGAGCTCGAGAATAACAAAAAATAAAATGACGATGGCGATATCTAAGGGGGATAAATGTCTAAATTAAATATAATAGGTATAGGTCCGGGGGGATACGGTAGCTTGACTTTTGATGCATATAAATGTCTCGAAGAGTCTGAATTGATAGTTGCCTATACTCCCTATTTAGAATATATCAGAGGATTTATAAAAATTGAAGAAAAGAGAATATACACATCAGGTATGACTCAAGAAATAGAGAGATGCAGATATGCCGTTGAGGAAGCTGCCAAGGGAGTATTGACTTCTATAATAAGTACCGGAGATGCTGGGCTTTATGGTATGGCAGGACCATGCTTTGAAATAGCCGATGAGAAGGGACTTTTGGAGGATCTCGAAATCAATGTCATACCGGGGGTTAGTGCAGTATTTGCAGCTGCATCTGAATTGGGGGCACCATTGATGCACGACAGCGCTATCATAAGTTTATCCGATTTGTTGACTCCTATCGATTTAATATTAAAAAGAGTCGAGATGGCAGCGAGAGGTGATTTTGTAATAGCGATATATAATCCGAGGTCAAAGAAGAGGCCGGATAATTTAAAATGGGCGATAGATATTATAAGAGAGCATAGAAGTGCAGAAAATATAGTCGGAATCGTCAGAAATGCTGGCAGAGATGGAATGGATAAGTTTATATGCAAACTCGATGAGATAGATTATGAAAAAGTCGATATGATGTCAACTTTGATAATTGGAAATTCGCAGACGAGAGAGAAGAATGGAAAGATGATTACTCCGAGAGGATATGAAAATAAATGATTTGGATAATTGGCGGGACTTCAGATTCCAGACGATTTTTGGAAAGTTTGGAATACAGTGGGGATATAATCACGAGCGTAACTACTGAATACGCTAAGTCATTGCTCGATAAAACTAAAGTATTTGTCGGCAGGATGGGCATCGATGAGATGAAAGATTTTTGCATTGATAATTCAATAGATATAATACTCGATATGTCGCATCCATTTGCATTTATAGTTTCTGAAAATGCCGAGAGAGTTTCAAGAGAATTAAATATAAAATATTTTCGATTTACTAGGACTAAAATCAAATCCGACGAGGGGATACTCGTTGATGATATCGATGAACTAGGATCTGTACTCGAAGAGATAAGCGGGAATATTCTTTTTACGACCGGATCAAAAGATATTCCTAAGTTAGAGGAGTTCAAGAAATCAAATAGACATATATACAGGATACTCCCTCTAATGAATAGCTTAGAAATCGCAAACAAAGCGGGAGTTGAGATAGAAGATCTAGTCTGTATGAAGGGCCCTTTTACTGTCGAAATGAATAATGCGATTATTAGGAATTTTGATGCTGATTATATGATTATGAAAGAAAGTGGAGAAAATAGCGGATTTTCTGAAAAAATCGAATCCTGTATGGAAATGGGAATCACTCCTATAATAATTAAAAGGCCAGTAGAGGAAGGCATAAACTCTTTTGAAGAATTAAGAGAGATAGTCCAAGAATACAGGAAGAAAAAATAGACTGTATCGGTATTATATATTTTAAAATCATGCCAAAATAAAAGATTAAAATATATAAAATTAAATTAAAGAAATAAACATTTTAGTTTACGAGTCGATATTATTAAAGATTCAAATTTGGGAATCTTTAAATTTTTAATCACAGTAAATGATAATTTAATTTAAATATGTATGTAAATTAGTTGAAAGTATTATATATTCATTACAATATCACAATACTGCGATTTTATTATTAGAGCATTGAATATTTAAAATGAATATCATTATAATACAAAGTTTTGCGAATTAGTTGCAATAATATTGATTATTCGGTATGATACATAGTATCAACTAATTAATTTAAGGAGGTTGTTTATGTTTAAAAAGGTATTTATTGCCGGATCATTAGCACTAGCATTATTATTAGCTGGATGTCAGCCGGCAGAGGAGAAAAAAGAAGAACCACAAAAGGTGGAAGAGACTGAAAAGGTTGAAACTACTGAAAAACAGGAAGAGAAAGAGCCTGAGAAGGAAGAAGTAGAAAAAGAGGAAGAAAAAGAAGCAGAAAAGGAAGAAGCTGCTGAGGAAGTTTCGTTAGCAGATTGGGATGGCACATGGAATAATATGGGAGCTTACCTAAATGACGAAGAACTTCAAGACTCTTTTAAAGAATTAGCTGAAAAAGAAGGAAATACTCCTGAAGAAGCTAAGGCTGCTTACGAAAAGAAAAGAATGTGTGAATTTGACGGACTTGTTATCGAAGGAAATCAAATTAAATTCTTAGACGGATTCCAAGATAAGGGCGGAAATGCTGTTTCTGAAGCTGAATATGAATATACAGCAACTCATCAAGTTAAACATGGTAACTTTGATATCGAGTGGTTTGTATTCACAGCTAAAGAAGCTGATGCAAAATATCCTGTTCTTCTTATGATGCCTGTTCATGGTGAAGAAGCACTTACTCACTTCCACATGAGATATGGTGATGACGAACAAAAACTTCTTGAAGAAGAAGGATGGTACCCAACATTTGTTAAGCCGTCATCAACTTACGATCAGCTTAAAGAAGAAATTACTGAATAAGAAATTGAGGCATAGATTATGAATTTCAAGAAGATTAGGATAGTACTAGTACTTGCTCTGATTCTTATTCTCAGTGCTTGTAGTACCCCCGTTGAATCTAAAGGAGACAAGCCTGTAGTCTATGCCTCTTTCTATCCCATTTACGATATAGTTCAATCTGTAGCCGGAGATGAATTTGAAGTTAGATCATTCATGCCTCCTGACAAGGAGGCTCATCTTTGGGAGCCAAGTCCAAAAGATATAAAAATGCTTTCGGACGCAGAGCTTTTAGTCGTAAATGGAGCTAATATGGAAAGATGGCTGGATATGGTAAGAGATAGTTTTCCCGATTTAGAAGTGCTCGTGCTCTCAGATGGTGTTGAATTGATAACATATAAGGGAGCGGCTGCCATAGGAGATTTTCAGTATATGGCAAGTGTAGAGCTCGGCGAAGGCAAGTATGAAATAGAATTTGGACATACTCATGAGGACATAATGAGAGTTGCCTTTATCGACAATAGCGATAATTTATCTAAAGAAGAGCTGATAAAAAAAGGCAAGGAAATTATGGAACAAAAGGGAGAACTGGTAGAGCAAAACGATACAATAGATGTTGAAAGCGATAAAGTTTACGGGATAGAGATGGGACATGAAGCAGGTGCCGTCTATTATAATGTTCCAAAAAGCGGAAATTGGATTTTTATAGCTGACAGGATATCTGAAGAAATTCTGCCATATGAACTTATCGATGTCGATGGAGAGAATTTGCAAAAAGAAGTTCTTTTGGATAATTCAACTTCACAATACGACAAGATAACATATGATCCACATTCATGGTTGTCGATAGTAAATGCTAAAAAATATGCGAATAGCATACAGGATAAATTGACTGAACTTAATCCGAATAAAAAGAACACTTTCAGAAAAAACAAATTGGACCTCGTCGATGCTTTGACGACAATGGAATACGAATATAAAGAAAAGTTCAAGGATGTAAGGATTCGTGAATTTGTGACGACTCACCATGCATATGCGTATTTGGCAAGGGATTTCGATATAAGACAATTTCCATTACAAGGATTGACCAGTATGGAAGATCCGAGTCTAAAGACTATTAAAAAGGCGATTGACTTTTGTAAATATTACGATATCGACACCATATTCTATGAATACGGCTCCCAAAAGAAAGGTGCAGCTACGATTGCAAATGAAATGGGAGGAAAGACAATGCCATTGGCATCTATGGAATTTGTATCGAATGAACAGAAGAAGAATGGTGAAAAATATATTGATTTAATGAGAATGAATATAGAAAATATTTACAATTCAATGAGGTGATGATATGAATTGTATTACAATGGATAATATAAGTTTTGGATATACTGACGACTTAGTTCTCGAAGATTTAAATCTTAGTATGAATACGGGTGATCTCGTAACATTAATCGGTGAAAATGGTAGTGGTAAATCTACTATTTTAAAATTGATATTGGGAGAGATAAAGCCACAAAAAGGCAAGATAACAATATTGGGACAGGACTCAAACAAGATGAGCAGCTATAGAGAAATAGGCTATGTCCCTCAGATGAATATCGTCAATGCCATGGCTTTTCCCGTAACCTGCTTGGAACTGGTCGTTCTTAATTTATATGAAGATTTTGGATTTATTAAAATTCCAAAAAAGAGACATAAGGAAAAAGCTATTAAAATAATGGAAGAGATGGGTCTTCGACAGTACCTGAATGTACCATTTAATGAGCTTTCCGGCGGTCTGATGCAGAGGGTTATGATCACGAGAGCGATGATAAACTCTCCTAAGATATTGATAATGGACGAGCCAACAGCCGGAGTTGACCAAGAAAGCAAAGAGAATTTCTTTAAATTCATCGAAGATCTAAACGAAAATAATGATATATCCATTTTATTGGTAACACATGAATTGGATATGGTTAAAGAATACTTGAAACTAGATCATGTATTTAGAGTTAAAAATGGAGATGTAGAAGATGTTGTCATTTGATTTTATGAGAAGAGCGCTTGTAGTAGGTCTTATGTTATCGATCATGATACCATTAATCGGCGTTGTAATGGTCAATCGTAAGACATCAATGGTAGGAGATGCTCTATCACATACATCACTAGCCGGTGTCGGTGTAGGTCTTATATTGGGTTTTGATCCAGTCATCGGTGCGATAATAATTTGTATATTTGCTGCATTTTCAATTGAAAAAATCAGGAATAGATTTCCTCAATACGGAGACATGGCAACAGCAATTATTATGAGTACAGGGCTAGGTATCGCCGCAATACTTTCAGACTTCGCACCCGGAGGAAATACATTTGAGTCATATCTATTTGGTAGTATTTCTTCGGTATCGCCTACTGATGTGGTAAATGTGAGTATTATTTTTGTTCTGGTAGTTGGAGCTTCAATAATATTTTATGGAGGCCTACTGGACCTGGCAATAGATACTAATCTTGCGAGATTGTCAGGAGTAAAGATAAAAGTAGTAAATGGAATTTTTACAGCATTATCTGCGGTCACAATAGCATTGGCATGTAAGATAGTCGGAGCTTTATTGGTTGCTTCGCTTATAGTACTTCCAGTTGCAACTGCACTTATAATCTGTAGATCTTATAAGAGCACCTATGTTTTTTCGATTTTACTCGGAGTAATTTATATGATGGTAGGAATAACAATATCCTATTATAAAGATGTAAAGCCGGGTGGAGCGATAGTAATATGTGCCGTTATAGGAATGCTTATAACGAGCATTTTCTCGAAGATTAGAAAAGTTAAAAATAAAGATAAGGAAGCAGTTACGCAGGTTAATTAATTTAAAACTCTATTATCAGTCCCATTGGCCGGTTACCCGGCCTTTTATTTTTCTATTTTATCTTTGCTTATTATGAGATTTCCCTGATAGAAAAGCTCGATTATACTGTCGAGGGAGCTTATATTTGCTATCATTTCCTCTACCTTATCGTCGTCATTAATATTTAATTTATATACGACATGGATATAAGGATGTTTGGAATTTTCAATTCTTTTATTTATATGCATCTTCCTAATTATCCCGCCGGATTTGACGATTTCATCAGCCAATTTATTTGGTGCATCAGGAGAATTTATTAATTTTCCAGTTATTGTTTTCGTCTTATAATTATTTAGAGTTTCTTCGATTTTAGAAAGGGCGAAAAGAGTGATCATGACAATGGACACAGAAATTCCACTAGCATAATAAAGCCCGGCTCCAACAGCGAGGCCGATGCCGGCATTTGCCCAAAGAGTTGCGGCGGTAGTCAAACCCCTTATAGAACTTCCAGTCCTTATAATCGTACCTGCTCCGAGAAATCCTATACCGCTTACGACTTGAGCAGCTAGCCTAGTCGGATCATTGCCGCCCGTTACCTCATGTATTTCTATTCCTACTATCATTATCAGGCAGGATACAAGACTTACGAGTATATGAGTTCTAAGACCGGCCGGTCTATTGTGATACTCCCTTTCCATTCCGACTATTCCTCCAAATATCGTAGCTAGTATGAGCCTTATTAAAATCTGATCATTGTGTATATACATATAATCACCTCAATAATTGCTTTGATAGTTTAAGGATAGATTAAATTCTTTACTAAGTCAAGTTTGATAGGTCGATGCCTAGAATTACAATCTCGACAAAACTTAGAGAGTATTGGGAAATAATCCGATAGATAAAATATAATGAAATATTATGTCTGCCTTTAACTCATATAAGAATTAATTTAAAAAGCATAATAATCGCAGATTACAAGGTATTTAGAGCTAATAAATTATATATTAAACTATTTTACGCATCTCAAATAAATTTGAATTCCACCATTTAAATAGAATAAAATTATTGACAATTCCGAAATAAAATGATATTATACATATGAACAAGTAATCATATGAACATATAAGGGGATAATTGCTATGAGCGAATTAAATGATATAACGGTGATGCATGAAGATAGAATTAGAGATGTAAGAAGGGATATGCCGGAAGATAAGGATTTGCAGGAGCTGGCAAATCTATATAAGGTTTTTGGAGACTTTACAAGGGTCAGGATACTTTACGCCCTGTCATCTTCAGAGATGTGTGTATGCGATATAGCGGTATTATTAGATATGTCGCAGTCGGCGATTTCACATCAATTGAGGGTTTTAAAGTCGACTCGTCTGGTAAAAAATCGCAGGGAAGGAAAAATTGTCTACTACTCTTTGGATGATGATCATATTAAGGACATCTTATCAATAGGACTAGAGCATGTTATGGAGGAATAGAAATGGCTACTATAAGAATGAATAAATTTATTGTAAAAAATCTCGATTGTGCCGGTTGTGCTATGAAGATAGAGTCCGGTATAAGAAATCTTGAGGGCGTAACCGATGCGAGCATCAATTTTGCCACTAAAAAGCTCTATCTTCAGACTGATTTTGACATCGACGATGAATTTATCGCAGAGGCGAATAAATTGATATCCGATATTGAACCCGATGCCGTATTACAGAGTGAAATCGAAGTTAAAGCTGAAGAACCAGAAAAATACGGTTTTAAAATCGCTAAGCTCGTCATACCTATAATTTTATTCTTGGTTTCATTTGGAATAAAAGATATTTATTTAAAAGATGGATTCTTGATAATTGCATATATAATTGCAGGTTATAATGTTGTCCTTCAGTCATTTAAAAATATAGTGAATGGCGAGATATTTGATGAGAATTTCCTTATGACTGTCGCAAGTATCGGTGCAATTTTGATTGGAGACCTCGGAGAAGGGGTCGGAGTAATGATATTCTACTCAATTGGTGAATTCATGCAGGACTTGGCAGTTAATAAATCGAGAAGATCTATTTCAGATCTAATGGATATAAGGCCGGAATTTGCAAATGTATTGGTAGATGACAAGGTAGTCATTATGGATCCAAATGAAGTTAAGATAGGGGATCATATACTGATAAAACCAGGTGAGAGGGTGCCTGTCGACGGAAGAGTTATAGAAGGCGAAAGCATGATAGATACATCGGCTTTAACCGGAGAATCGGTACCGAGAAAGGTATATCCAAATTATGAATTGCTTTCCGGAGCTGTAAATTTAAACGCATTGCTCAAGCTCGAGGTCACGAAAGCATATGAAGACTCTGCAGTGGCAAGGATTTTGGAATTAGTTGAAGATTCTGGAGCGAAAAAAGCGCCAACTGAAAAATTTATCACGAGATTTGCAAAATACTACACACCTGTAGTCGTAATCGGAGCTTTATTCTTGGCTTTTATACCTCCATTTATAACCGGAGATGCTTTCTCGACTTGGATATATAGGGCATTGGTATTTCTTGTAGCTTCCTGCCCATGTGCATTAGTCGTATCGATACCACTTGGTTTCTTTGCGGGAATCGGAAGGGCAAGTAAGGACGGAATACTCGTCAAGGGCGGAAATTATCTTGAAGCAATCAATAAAATAGACAGAATAGTCTTTGATAAGACGGGAACATTGACATATGGAGAATTTAAAGTAACTGAATTATTTCCAGAAGATGGAATAAGCGAAGATGAACTTTTAGAAACTGCATGGACTGCTGAATACTATTCGGATCATCCCATTGCAGATTCCATAAAGAGAGCTTATGATGGAAATGAATCGCCGGTAAACTACAGCATTACCGATATCGGGGGACAGGGAATAAAAGCCGAACAGGATGATACGGTGATTCTTGCCGGAAATGAAAAGCTCATGGAATCCAATAATATAGATTTTAGGAGAATTGATGAATCGGGAACTATAATCTATGTAGCTAAAAATTCAAAATTCTACGGTTCGATTTTGATTTCCGATGAGATAAAATCAGAAGCTAAGGATGCGATAAATTCCCTCAGGGAGATGGGTATTAAATTTATAACCATGCTAACCGGAGATAATGAACAGATAGGTAAGGAAGTAGCTCATAAGATAGGCATAGATGATGTAAAAACAAATCTATTACCTCAAGACAAGGTGAAATATGTCGAGGATATGCTTACTGACGACGATAAGAGCAGTCTGGCATTTGTAGGAGATGGAATAAATGACGCACCTGTACTCATGCTTTCTGATATAGGAATAGCTATGGGACAAATAGGTACTGATGCGGCGATAGAAGCGGCGGATGTCGTCATAATGGAAGATAATTTAAGTAAGATTTCGACATTGGTAAAAATATCGAGAAAGACTATGAGGATTATATTCCAAAATATATTTATGGCTCTCGCTTTTAAAATAATCGTATTATTCCTCGGTGCTACAGGACATGCCACCATGTGGTTTGCAGTATTTGCAGATACGGGAGTTACATTATTGGCTATACTAAATTCTATAAGAATTTTAAAAAAATAGATTTTGTTAATATCTGACAAATCCAAATTTAAAAGGCATGCTATTAAATGCCTCAGATAGCAGACAAACCTCAGCTTAAAAGCTGAGGTTTTTTATATTAAATTTCAATTTAACAAAAGTTGTAATATTAAAAAAATAATTAAGCCAATTATGCCTATAGGAATAAAGAGATAAATTTCTTGCGTGTTTTTAAATATTCATTCCAGTTTTCAAAAGCTTGATTCAAAAGCATGATTCCAACTAAGAGAATATAAGGGTTTTGGAATATCAACTTTTTTTATATACAAAACAATATAAGACGATCTATACTAAATGCTATATAACGAAAATTTCTCATAGGATTGCCCTATCAATTATAATTTCCCTAAATAATATAATATTATAAAAATAATAAAATCTATATCTATCGAAAAGAAATTCTAAATACGAGATCTTATCTAGTAAGCATTTGCATATAGATTTCATCTTTTTTCTAGTTAATATTGACTCTAAGCATTTATTATCTCATAGATTCACTTAGGTGGAGTCTCAATTAAATTTATCTAGAAAAATTTTGAGTATATAATTATAAATACAAGCAAAGAAAAAAACATTGCTCCGGTAGTCCATTTAATGTCTTTTAATTCATTTTTTAAATCAAAATTATCCTTCCTACTGTAAAAGATGATGGAAATAAAGGATATGAAAGAATTTACCAGTGTAGGAATTAAAGCGTATGCGATAGATTCAGTTGAACTAGGTGTTTTTGTAAACATAAACAATACTATAGCAAAAATGGAAACCGATATACCGACCATAGGTAATAATAAAAAGTATTTTTTTATATTATTTGAGAATGACATATTATTCCACCTCCTCTGCAAACGATTGTCTATTAATCTAATTATATCATAAAAAATATTTAAGTAAATTTATATTAATTATATTAAATTATAGGATTTAGGTTAATTGATCAAATATAAAAGAATAATAGCGATTCTGCTTTAATCAGCCTTATTTTAAGAGAGGATTCACTTATTTTAGGGAATGATTAGCATTTTTTACATTCATGATAATTAGCGGATAAGATCTTCAAGATATCTTGATATTATATATTTAAAGACTTGACAAGATTTTGGCTAAAAATGACAAAATGAATTTTGAATTTTTGTTGAAGGCATTTCTTGCATGATAAATCATGTGCTATTAAAGATAATAGAATTCGAGATGATAAAATCATCTCATGATTTGATTCTCGAGTCAAAAAGAAATTCAGGACGATTAAGATATGCCATATGACTTTCCGATACGGAAAAAAGATTTTTTGATAAAAAAATCATATCAATATCGCAATATCGTCGATTTAAAAATATAATATTTGCTATAAAAAGAGATGAGCCATTTTCTGAACTCATCTCTTATACCATTTCTAAATCCTTTTGATCCTTGGTCAATATTCCCGATTTTAAGAGGAAATATGTCGTCAATAAAGTAGCCAAGAAATCTGAAACGGGAAATGACATCCATATCCCCGTCAATCCGAATATCTTTGGTAATAAAATAAGTACCGGCAATAAAAAAATCATCTGTCTCGACATTGTCAAGATGAAGCCGATCTTTGGCTGGCCGAGAGCCAAGAAATGATTGCCGGCGACTATGGAATAGCCGATTATCGGAAGGCATAATGCGTATATCCTAAGTCCGGGGATCGCTATATCCTTTATAATCGCAAAATCGTCAGGTCTGCTGACGAAAATTTTAATCAATACCTCGGGGAAAATCATCGCTATAAGCCAGCAGATGCTCGTGTAGACGACGGCTGAAATCATCGCCAATTTAAGCGCTGTTTGAACCCTCTTCATCTTTTTGGCTCCGTAATTAAAACCGAGTATGGGCTGTAAACCTTGGGTTAGTCCGACCACGGGCAGGAATCCCAATGTGAATATACTGTAGATTACAGACATACTTGAAGTTGCGACATCGCCTCCATAGCTCTGCAAGAGATTATTTAATGCTATATTGACAATGCTCGATGCCACCTGCATTGAAAAGGGAGTAATCCCTAGAGAAAATATCTCTTTTATTATTTTTGTACTTAAATTCAATGTGGATTTCTTTAATTTCAGCATAGATTTTTTGCCGAGAAAATAAGTTAAAACCCATATAGCGGAAAAAAGCTGTCCTATGACCGTCGCCAATGCGGCTCCTTTTGTTCCGAAATTGAGTTTGAATATGAAAATATAATCGAGGATTATATTTGTGACGGCACCAATCATCATAGTCTTCATAGCTATGCTGGGATTGCCTTCTCCCCTTATAAAATTATTGAGTGCAAATCCCGTAATATTAAAAATCGTGCCGTAGATGACGATCTGTCCATAATCTCTAGCATATGGCAGGATGGTATCGGAAGCTCCAAACATAATCAGAAGTCTATTTAAATTTAAACCGAATATCAATGTCAGTATCAAACTTATGGACACGCATAATGTAAATGCATTTCCCAATATCTTTTCCGATTCTTCTTTTTTACCCTGACCAAATCTTATAGATGCAAGTGAATTTCCTCCGATTCCTATTATCATTCCAAATCCGAGTATTATCATCTGTATCGGAAATGTCAGAAAGACTCCTCCGATAGCTAATTGATTGACACCGGCGCCAAGAAAAATCCTGTCGACTATATTATATAGAGCATTTATTACCATGCCTACTATTGCAGGCATGGAGAATTTGAAAAGCAACTCGGGGATTGGCTTTTCCCCGAGCAGCTTAGATCTCGATTGAGATATATCAGTCATTTAATCACCTATAAGATTCAAGAATTATTATTTTACAATTACTCTGTGAAATACCTTTTTACCTTTTTTGACGATCAACTCATCATCTTTGAAGTCATCGCTGCCTACGATTAGCGATATATCATTTACCTTTTCGCCATTTAAGCTGACTCCACCTTGAGAGATAAGCCTTCTCGCCTCACCATTTGACTTTGTCAGCTCTAGCTTTGTAAGCAAATCCAGTATTCCGATTCCGCTTTCGAATATAGCTGAATCCAATTCCGATGTAGGAAGAGATTCGCTGCTTTTACCCGATTCAAATAGAGATTTTGAAGCTTTAAGCGCCTCTCCAGCCTTTTCTTCTCCATGAATTATCTTAGTCACTTCATATGCCAGTATTTCCTTAGCATGATTTATCTTTTCGCCTTCGAGTCTTCCCAATCTCTTACATTCTTCTGTCGGGAGGAATGTAAGTATCAATAGGAATTTTTCGACATCTCTATCGTCGACATTTCTTATATATTGGAATAAATCATATGGCGGGGTCTTATTCTCATCTAGCCAAATAGCGCCTTTTTGCGACTTACCCATCTTCTTTCCATCTGCCGTAGTCAGCAGTTTAAATGTCATGGCATAGACTTTATCATTTTCAAGTTTTCTAACAAGATCATATCCGCCGAGTATATTAGACCATTGATCTGAGCCGCCCATTTGTAGCTTGCAGCCGTATTTTCTGTAAAGCACTAGAAAGTCATATGATTGCATCAGCATATAGCTGAATTCAAAGAAAGTCAAGCCGTCTTTCAGCCTGTTCTTATAAGAGTCGAGAGCCAGCATAGAATTGACATTAAAATGAGTTCCGATCTCCCTCATAAAAGGTAGGAATTTTAAATCTAAAAGCCAATTTGCATTATTATCTATGATAGCCTTGTCATCTGAAAAGTCTAGAAATCTCTTGAATTGATTAAAGAAACATTCAGCATTATGGTCGATAGTCTCCTTAGTCATCATGGATCTCATATCAGTTCTCCCCGAGGGATCTCCTATCATAGTAGTGCCTCCTCCGAGCAATGCAATCGGTCTATGACCATGTCTTTGCATTCGCATCATGACCATTATCTGAATGAAATGGCCTATCGTAAGAGAATCCGCCGTAGCATCAAATCCTATATAGAAAGTAACTCTTTCTTTTTCAAATAACTCTCTGAGTTCATCTTCAAAAGTAGCCTGCTCAAAATAGCCTCTCTCTTTTAACTCGTCAATAATATTCATCTTATTATCCATTATATTCCTCCAATTAAAATAAAAAAGCCTACAACCTGAAAGGACGACAATGTCGTGGTACCACCTTTCTTTGCGTACGCCTCATGCAGCTAGTCGCTGCTCACTTGAAACTCCGATATTGTAATTCCCCTGAGGTACTGTATCATCACGGTTTCTATCAATTGACTTTATTTTACATAATATAAATTTTAATGTCAAGGAAAAATGATTTGATTTATTTTTATTCCGATATATACTAGTAGATGAATGATGGTAAATGGAGGGAGTATGAAGAAGAGTTTTTTAATTTCATCTGCATTGGCGATTTTGATGATATTGACATCATGTGCACAGAAATCTGAAAATCGAAATGACGATAATCCTAAAAAAGCATTGGAAGTCAGAGGAGTGAAAGCTGAGATAAGCGTTCAGGTTGAAAAAGAGTGGAGAAAATACTATGAAGATGCGATAGAGAGGGTATTAAAAGACAATCCCAAGTCAAAGATAAATATAATAGAGGTAGATTCATTCGATCATCTCGATATAATCGACAAGGTCGACTCATCTAATCTTGGAATTGCCGACCTTTTTGCATTTCCGACCGATAGACTTTATTCGCTATATGAAAGGCATTTATTGGCGGATATAGATTCAAAAGCCATAGCCGAGAAAATAGGCGGTTGGGATGATTTTGACGGGGGAATAGGCGGGAGCTTTAAGATAAAAAATCGATATTTTGCATTTCCCTATAATATCGAAACCATGATAATCTATATAAATAAAAATAATGCTGAAAATGCCGGCATAGATTTAAATAATATAGAAATATGCGATATGGATCCGGGTCAGATTTTGATTCCGATATACGATTCATGGTATGGAACTGCGTTGACAAATGCATCGGATATTAAATTGATGGAAAGAGTAGGCGATAAATTTAAAAGCGATATGGAATCGCCATGGATTGAACTATCTCAAGAAAAAAGAGATGGAATGACGGCTATTTACGATTATTGGAGAGATAATTTTAAAGAAAATCCGTCCATATTTGACCCTCAAATGGGTTTTGAATACATGGATTCCGAATTATCAAATGGGAAAAAGGGAATATTGCTCATCGCTATGCCTTATGAGGATATATTTGAAAAATCGGCAGATAAAGTAGAAATTTTTCCATTAAATCAATTAAAAATTTCTGGAAAGCCGCTTCTTCATTGGAAAGGTGGTTGGGGACTCGGGATAAATTCAAGAATACAGGAAGATGAGGCCAAGATCGCTCTGGCACATGACTTGATATCCGAGATAGTAAGTCCCGAATATGCCGTAGAATTATTTAAATCGAGTGGAAAGATTTTGGAAAATGCTGACCCTGCGATATATGAAAAATCGGATTTAAATGAAATCGATAAAAAGATAATATCGACGACTATAAAATCATATAAAAATTCTGCAGAACTTCCCGTATACAAGGAATGGTTAAATGTTTGGAAAGCTTGGGAAGATGGGATATTGGCTTGGAATCTGTCGCAGCCGGACAGTCCGGAAGAGGCATATGAAGAGATGAGAGCATCTTTTGAATCCGTATTGGAAAAAATAAATAAATAAAAAAAATGAGAATTCGACTTCCAATTATTATTGAAATCGAATTCTCATTTTATCTTTGAGATACTACACAGATATTGATTTTTTGGCTCTATCACTCTTTGGATCATCCTTTCTCAGTATAAGCTTTGTCCATTGTATTTAATCTATCTTCAATTAAAGGCGACTACTATGTCGGGATTTCTATTACAGATATCCTTTCAGCAACAGTCTATGTCGAAAGATTATGGACTTATTTAAGCTAAACTCTTTGCTTAATTTTAATTTAAAATAAATCTCGGTAAAAATTAAATCTTTAATTGAAAATCCATCTCTTAAATAGATTTTCAAAATCTTGATTTTATCATCAACTAATCCTATATTTAAGTCTTCGGGACTAGAATCTTATAAAATCCTCAGTGTAGTTTCTACAAAGATTCCGGATTTGTCTTCCGGTATTATATATCTACCCTCTAAAACGAATTCTAAACATTAAAAAGAAATAAAATTTTATTTAAATTTTTATTAATGGAGTAGTTAGAAAATCTATAAAAGGGTATCATATAGAGTAGTAGTAAAGATTATAAATTCTTAATAAATATTCTAATTAAATTGATTCCAAATACAGAATATCTTATAGGAGTTATTCTAAATATCTTAAGTGTTTAGCTTAATTATATTGACAAATAAATCAAATTAATTTAGGATAGAATAAAGAACGGAGGTTTTTAAATGCAAGATACTATTCAAATCGAGATGGAGATGCTCGAAAAGCAAGCGGAATGGCTGAAAGCGCTCGCCCATACTGTCAGACTATGCATAGCCAGAGGATTAGTTGGAGTAGGCAGCTGCAATGTAAACAAGATGAAAGATTGTTTGGGTCTTCCTCAATCTACTGTTTCACAGCATCTGCAAGTTTTGAGATATGCAGGAATAGTAAAGGGCGAAAAAGACGGCACAGTTGTGAATTATATGATTGCCGATGATCGCGTAAAAGAATTGATAAAGATACTTGATAGTAAGTAAAAGAATACTGCCTTCACGTATACATTCAAATTAAATTGAGTGCGGACGTGGAGGCAGTCTCCTTTATAACTATTTATTTTTCAGATAGTATATCGCCATCTGCGTTCTATCCCTAAGTTCCAGTTTTTCCAATATCGTTGATATATAATTTCTAACAGTTCCTTCGCTCAAATAAAGCTCCTCTGAGATTTCCTTATTATTATAGCCTTCAGCCACTAATTTAAGTATCGAGATTTCCCTGTCAGTCAGTGGAAATTCTGATTTATTTTTTTCTCTATATCCTATTTCAGAAATTATATCAGAATCGAATACCATATTTCCATTTATAACCGCTTTAATTGAAGGCACTATCGCCGAGAAATTGTCTTTTAAAATATAACCTTTCGCACCTAAACTCAAAGCCGTATTTATATATTCCTCGTCTTTAAATGTAGTCAGGAGCAGAATACTAGCCTTTGGAAAAAACTCGAGTATTTCTCTTGTAGCATCTATCCCGCTCATATTCTCCATTCTTATATCCATGAGAACGAGGTCCGGATGATGCTTTTTGTATAGTTCAAGAGCTTCAGATCCGTCTCGACCCTTGCCAACAACTTTTATATTCTCGCTCTCAACTATGGTCGTGAGAGAATTCAATACAACTGCATCATCGTCTATTATCAGTATTTTCATTTCTATCCTTTCTCAAAATCAAATAAATTCTGAATCCATCTTTATAACTAATATCGGAATTTCCCGAATACTTTTCTTCGATTTCCCTAATTCCATTAAGTCCTATTCCCTTTTGAAGGCCGTCAATATCTATGAATTTGCTACCATTGTCCCTTATTAGAACGGATACAAAATTCCTCTGCTCTATTATCTTAATCGTCATCTCGTCTGAGTCTGAATGTCTTATAGTATTTGTAATGCATTCTTTTACTAATGAGATGAGGTCCAATTTAAAATTAAAATCTATCTTATCGCAGCCCTTGACTAATAGGTCGATATTCAAATTACAGTTTTCAGCTATCTCTCTTAAACTCGATTCGAGTGATATAGAATCCGTCTTTAATTCGTGTAAAGTCGATCTGATTTCATGCATACCTTTTTTTAGATTTTCTTGGATACTCTCTATATTTTTCCTTATATTTTCATCGGCTATCATAGTTTTAAGGGCTTCCGCCTGTAATATGGTACCGCTTATTGTATGACCGATAGAGTCGTGAAGCCTCCTTGAAATTCGATTTCTCTCCTCCAATAATGCAAGCTTTTCGTCTTTTTTAAAATCTTCAATCATATCGATCTTTTCTTTTTTTAAGATAATATTTTCCTCAGTCATATCATCTCTCAATTTGTATAAGCTGAATTCCAAATCATTTATCGCCATAGTCTTAATGGAGAGATAAATTGAAAATAGACTGAGAAAAAGAATATTTTTTTCCGGATTGAATATCAAAGCCGAAAATATAATAATTAAAAATTTGTTTTGCCTCATATCCTTCATAGCATTGTATATAAGAAGAGGTGATAAGGCGACAAATTCAGGATTTCTATAAGACAAAAATAAATAAAATAACACTATAATATCCTTGAATATATCATTTTCTATGATTATATAGATGCAATTTATTATTATCGCTATTAAGAAATACAAAATCAGATTTTCAGAAATCGATGAAAACCCGGAAATTATGGCGGATATAAATAAGATGATGAAATTATCTAATATTAAAAACATAGAGCCCTCCATCTATATTATACAATAAATATGACATATGTCATGCCAATTATGATAATATACACTGTCTATTCCGCATATTTAGATATATTATAATTATAAGAAAAGAAATACGGAGGTGTGGCAATGATAAATGTTGAATCGATAGTAAAGAGATATAAGGAGGTCGTGGCACTCGATCATTTTTCTATGGAAGTGAGGGAAAATGAGATACTCGGATTATTGGGTCCTAATGGATCCGGCAAGACGACTGCTATAAATTGTATGCTCGGACTTTTAAAATTCGACAAGGGAAAAGTAGAGATAATGGGCGAAGAGATGAGGCCCGATAGATATAAGATAAAAGCGCAGATAGGACTCGTTCCTCAAGAAGTCGCATTATTCGACAATTTGACAGTTTATGAGAATATAGACTATTTTGCAGGGCTTTATATTGAAAATTCTAAATACAGAAGAGATGCTATTGAATATGCGATAGATTTCGTCGAACTGAGAGATTATAAAAAATTCAAGATAAAAAAATTATCCGGAGGATTGAGGAGAAGGGCAAATATAGCCTGCGGGATTGCTCATAAGCCTAAGCTGGTATTCTTTGACGAACCCACAGTCGCCGTCGACGCCCAGAGCAGGAAATTCATTTTAGATGGAATCAAGAAATTATCTAAAAATGGGACTACAGTTGTGTATACGACTCATTATCTTGAAGAAGCAGAGGAACTTTGCGACAGGATAGTTATAATGGACAGGGGAAAGTCGATAGCTAAGGGAACTGTGGACGAACTCAAGAGGGAAATCTACACAAAAGAGATAATCACATTGAGCTTTGACGAAAACAGAGAAGAATATATAGAAGATTTTAGACGATTGCCAAATATCATAGATGTAGAATTCGAAAAAAATCATTATATCTTAAAATTTGAAAATAATATCGGCAATCTGGAAAGCATACTCGAGTATATAAATAAAAAAAATCTGGTTTATACTGAAATATATAGCGAACTACCGTCATTAAATGACGTATTTCTCGAATTGACGGGTAAGGAGTTGAGGGATTGATGAGTGATTTTATAATCAGCTTTAAAAATTCTTTTCTATGCACAATTAAAGATGGGGGATTTATATTCTGGTGTATTCTTTATCCCATAATACTAATATCGATAATGTTTTTTGCATTCTCGGGAATTGCAGCGGAAGAAATATCCGAGATAGATATAGGATATGATGAAAAATCTCCGGCAATTGCGATAATAGATGAGATAGAATATATAAATGGCAAAAAGATGAATTTAAAAGAAGCGGAAATTGAATTAAAAGATAAGAAAATCATATCCTATTTAAAGGAAGACGGGAATCTATTAGTCACAGAAAGAGGAATGTATCAGAGCATAGTTAAAAGCATAGCCGACATATCTAAAAAATGGATGACTTTATACAAAGAGGGAAAGGATTTAAACAAAACCGATTTTGAAACTTCATTTATAAAAGAAGTTAATCAAGATAATAGGCCCTTTGACATAATATATTTCTCGACGATTGCCATGTTTTCCCTTTACGGATATTTTGGAGGAATTTCCATCATAGAAAATATGCTTCCCAATAGATCCATCATAGGACAGAGATTTAGCATATCTCCGTTAAAAAAATCAAAATCTCTTATCGCCGCCATGCTAACGATTGTATTTCTAAATATAATATCAAATATACTTCTTCTGATTTATGTAGTTAATATTTTAAAACTGGGACTAATAAATGATATACCGAAAACCATTTTTCTGATAATCTCCGGAAATATATTTGGAACCGGTTTAGGCATATTTATTGGATCATCACTAAATCTATCAGAAGGTTTAAAGATAGGAATCGGAGTCGCATTTACCCTGCTACTCGCTTTCGTTTCCGGAATGATGAATCCTAAAATCAAGTATATGCTTGACAGCGAACTCCCGATAATCAATAAAATCAATCCGATTTCACTGATTACTGACAATTTATACAGGGTCAATATGCTCGGGATGAATGGAGAATACTTAAAAGATGGTATTTCGATAATAATAGCGGGATTTGCCTTTATCATCTTGTCGGCATTTTTCTTGAGGAGGCAGAGATATGACAGTCTTTAAAGCATTTCTTAAAAATATGATGGCGATGAAATTCGCATTCATAAGCTATTTGATAATATTCGGCATAATCGCATTTATTAATGGAGGAAATGCCGGCAATATCCAAAGTGAATTTGATGAAGTTTCACTTAATATAGCCGTAGTCGATCATTCAGAAAGCGAATTGTCAAAGAGTTTAATAGATTACTTAAAAGATAGCAATCAGGTCGAAATCGTAGACGAAAGCTATGAAAAACTTAAAGAGATGACTTATTTGGCAAAATACGATGTCGCACTGATCATACCCGATAATTTTGAAGAAAAGGTGATCGGCAAACAAGAGTCGATCATATCGATAAATCCTGCTAAATCAGCCTCGGGAGAGCTTTTTAAATCAAAGCTGAAGACATTTTTTTCGGCGGCTTCAATCGTAGCAGAGGGCGATGGATTCGATACGAAGGCATTGGATTTAGCATTAAAAGAAAATGTCGACGTAGAATTTGTAAATTCAAATATCGAAAGAGACAGCAGGATCGGGACCATGCATTATTTCAATTACGCATCATATATAATAACGGCGATCTTGATCATGATCATTGGAGAGATAATGGTGGCCTTTAATTCCAAAAATATAATTGACAGGGTCAGAGTGTCAAAAATAAGCGCACAAAAATACAATTTGTCCATTTACAGCTCACAGCTCTTAGTCGGGCTGATCACACTCATATTTATAATTGCGATAGCGGTGGTCGTAGCATTTGTATACGATTATGAGATAAATATATTAAATTATATATTAAATCTTTCAGTCTACTCCGTATCGATTATAGCTATGGTAAATCTAATATTCAATATAAAGGCTGATAAAAATATGATTAGAACAGCATCGACAATCATATCCCTCGGATTGGCATTTATATCCGGGGTAATGGTACCGCAGATATATCTCTCGAAAACCGTATTAAATGTAGCTAGATTATTTCCAAATTATTATTTTATAAAGGCGAATGATGCTATCTATAATAGCGAAGGATATGGAATATATCTTTTAATAATGACGGCATTTGCGATTATGTATTTTTTAGTCGGTACGATAATAGCGAAGATGAAATCGGGAGAATTAAAATGATATCAATTTAATAAATTCTAGTTGCAATGAATCAGATAAATAATATATTAAGATTGATTTTTCACAAGCTATAGTATATGATATCTATTGATAGATCATCTACTTGCTTGAGGAGGTGAAGATTTGGCAGGATGGGATGGAGATGCATTGATTTTTGCCATGCAGGAAGCTTTCGAAAAGACCAAAGGCATTTCAAAATACGGGGAAGTGGCTTCATATATTCCCGTACTTGAAAAAGTCGATCCGGAGTATTTTTCTTTGAGTATATCATATCAAGATAAGATATACTCGATAGGAGATCGGGAAGTTAAATTTTCAATTCAATCTATATCTAAAGTCATAAGTCTAATAATGGCGATTGAGCTATTTGGCAAAGACAAAGTATTTGAATTTGTAGGAATGGAAAATTGCGATAAAGCCTTTAATGGTTTGGGATGTGTAAAAAAGATTCCGGTAAACCCGATGGTAAATGCCGGAGCCATAGTAATCATATCTATGCTATACGAGAAATACAGAGAAAAGACGATAGATAAATTTATCGAATTTATCGTAAATTTTTCCGGCAGAGATGATATTTACCTAGATGAAGAAGTTTATTCTTCAGAGATCGCCACATGTGCTATGAATAGGTCTATAGTGCATTATCTAAATCATCTGAATCTCATAAAAGATGATTGCGAAGAAATACTAGAGCAGTATATAAAATGCTGTTCTGTGAGCGCTAATACAGAGGCTATTGCTCTTATGGCAGAGAAAATAGCTATGGGAAATGGCGATAAGGTAAAAAGCAGCAGCTCATCGATCGCCTGTGCAATAATGGCGACGAGCGGAATGTATGAAAATACGGGTGAGTATATGATGAGGGTGGGCATACCGTCAAAATCAGGAGTCAGTGGTATTATTCTCGGATCTTCACCCGGGAAATGCGGATTGGCAGTCTATTCTCCTAGGCTAAATCAATACGGAAATAGTTATAGGGGAGTAAAAGTAATGGAGATTTTATCAGAGAGTTTAAATTTAAATATTTATAAGGGGTGAGATAATGGAAGCATTTGCAAATTTTACATCAGTGGCAAATGATATATTATATACTTATATTTTAATTGGACTATTATCTATTGTAGGCATTTATTTTACTATTAAAATTAAATTTGGACAGGTGAGAATGCTAGGACATATGGTCGGACTTCTCAAAGAAGTCAATCTTAGACCGGACGGTTCGAAAGGAATATCATCATTTCAGGCATTCTGTATATCAGCAGCATCCAGAATCGGAACAGGAAATATAGCGGGAATCGCTGCAGCGATAGCTGCAGGAGGACCGGGAGCGATATTTTGGATGTGGATCATAGCGATTGTCGGTGGAGCGACATCATTTGTAGAAAGTACTCTCGCACAGATTTACAAAGTCAAAGACGAGGACGGAACATTTAGAGGAGGTCCGGCTTATTATATCGAGCAGGTACTAGGAAAGAGATGGCTCGGAGTAGTATTTTCGATAATAATATCGATAACATTTGGATTTATGTTTAATGCTATGCAGGCAAATACAATAGGTTCAGCTGTAAATAATTCAACTGGAATCAGTCATTGGATAATTGGAATCGTATTAGTAATATTGACTGGACTAGTAATATTCGGTGGAGTCAAGAGGATAGCTGAAATATCTTCAAAGATAGTTCCGGTAATGGCCGTTATCTATATGTTGGTTGCGATATTCGTCGTCATCAAAAATATAGCTTTTGTTCCCAAAATGTTCGGCTTGATATTCTCAAATGCATTTGGAATCAGACCTGTAGTTGGGGGCGGAATCGGAGCAGCGATATTAAATGGAGTCAGGAGAGGATTATTCTCAAATGAAGCAGGTATGGGTTCAGTACCAAATGCAGCTGCAACTGCCGACACATCGCATCCGGCAAAACAAGGATTCGTTCAGAGTTTAGGAGTTTATCTCGACACGATTCTAGTATGTTCTGCGACTGCATTTATAGTTCTTCTTGCAGGCGAGCAAGTCTATACCAATCCCGATCTTGAGGGAATAATGATAACGCAAGCTGCGCTATCGGCACATGTCGGAGCTTGGGCGACAGGATTCCTGGCGATTTGCATACTTCTATTCTCATATAGTTCCATTATCGGAAATTATTATTATGGAGAATCTAATATCGAATTCATGGGCGGAGGAAAGACAATGCTCAATGGATATCGAATACTAGTATTGATTATGGTTTACCTAGGATGTATCGGAGATTTCAGTATAGTTTGGAATACAGGAGATATATTTATGGGAATCATGGCCATTATAAATCTGGTCGTCATAATCCTAATAGGAAGAGTTGCGATAGAGACATTCTACGATTACAAAAAGCAAATGAGCGAAGGAAAGAATCCCGTATTCAATCCTAAAAATATAAAGAGCATAAATACAGAGCTCGACTACTGGAAATAAATAAAACACTCCCCGGTCAAATGACCGGGGAGTTTAACATAATTCTACAGAATTAAAGATTTAATTTAAGACAAATAAAAAAATCTGATGCAAATTTTTTGCATCAGATTTATTATTTATTAGTCACCAAGTTTCCATTGTTTCCAAACTTGACCTACTAAATCTTCACCTGGAGTTAATGTTTGTTTTCCTGGTTTCCAGCCTGTAGGTGCTACTTCAGCGCCTTTTTTATCATAAACTAATTTTTGAGCTTCTAATTGTCTTAGAATTTCATCAACGCTTCTTCCAACCGGTGGAGTTAAGATTTCGTATCCAACAACGATTCCTTCTGGATTCATTGTGAAAGTACCTCTAACGTCTACGCACTCAACTTCGTCGTATACTCCGTACATTTCTCCAATTCTTCCTGCAGGGTCTTGAGCCATATAGAATGGTGCTCCGCCGTCGACCATTTCAGAAAGCTCTTGATCATTCCATACTTTATGAACGAATGGGCTGTCTAATGAAATAACGATCACTTCAGCGCCTAGTTTTGTAAATTCTTCATATCTGGCAGCAACTGCTGCTATTTCAGTAACTCAGACAAAAGTAAAGTCGCCTGGGTAGAAGAATAGAATAGTCCATTTTCCTTTAAAGTCTGCTAAGTTTACTTTTGTAATCTTGCCTTTGTAATATGCCGGAACTTCAAATTCCGGAGCTGGTTGTCCAATTTTTAACATAATATTACCTCCGTTTAATTTCTTTAGTAGTTAATTATTCCTACTTTATTAGTATACCCTATATCACGCATATTAATCAATTATTGGTTTAGGAAAGCGGATAATTTAAAAGAGTTTTAAAGAACTAATTGAAAATAACACGATATTACGATAATCTCAATGGAAAATAAATTAATTTACCATGATTATTTTTAAAGTCAGAGATAAATTCATGATATCGAAAGACCATATGATAAAATATCTTAGATTTATTGATAATATCAAAAGTTATGGTAAAATAAAAATGATAATAAAATAAAGGATGATGGGATTGAATAAAGCGACTAAAGGACTGCTCTTAACCGGATTTGCCGCAACTATATGGGGCATAGCCGGAACATTTGCGCAGTATCTATTTTCCAATAATTTGGTGGACCCGCTCTGGATTACGAATATCAGGATGTTTTTCTCAGGCTTGATACTCATTTCATATTGTAGTTTTAAATACGGGTCCAAGGTTAAGGATATTTTATTTGACGGATATAGTGCGATTAAAATTGCACTTTTTGGACTGATCGGTCTGACTTCTTCTCAGCTCACTTATTATATGGCGATAAATTATTCTAATGCGGGAACGGCGACAGTGCTCCAATATCTCGGCCCGACTCTGATAGTATTCTATGTATGCGTAACACAGAGGAGATTTCCCAAATACGCTGAATTGATAGCGATAGCGCTGGCCGTCTCTGGAACATTCATAGTTGCGACAAGAGGCAATTTAAATTCGCTAAGCATATCGAGAGAAGCTTTGACATGGGGTCTTTTGTCGGCACTTGCGATGATGACATATACTGTAATGCCTGGCAAACTTATAGAAAAATGGGGATCGGCGATAGTCAATGCATATGCCATGCTATTTGCCGGAACGATATTATTATTTATAATAAGGCCTTGGACATATGATATAGTATTCAGCTTTAAAACTGTATTTTCTATAATAGTGATAGTATTTTTGGGAACGGCGATAGGATATACTCTCTATCTTCAGGGAGTAACTGATATCGGTCCGGTCGCCGCCAGTACGATAGCTTGCATTGAGCCGATTTCAGCGACCATATGCTCCGGACTTTTTTTAAACACGATATTTTTGCCTATAGATATACTGGGATTTTCGCTTATAATGATTTCAGTAATAATAGTGGCGATATCAAAGTCGAGAATGGCCAAATCACAAATTTAATTATGAGGGAGATCTGATTTGAACGAGAATTATCAGATAGTATTGGACAGAGAAATAGAGGGAATTCTGAAGCGAGGTGCTACACCAAAGCTATTATTACATAGCTGTTGTGGACCTTGCAGTTCCTATGTAATTGAATACCTTTCAAAATACTTTGAGATCATGATCCTATTTTACAATCCAAATATATATCCTAAAAGCGAATATATCAAAAGAGCCGATGAACAGGAAAAGATAATAAGGAATTTAAAGACTATCAATAAGGTCGACTTCTCGATAGAAGACTATATACCGGAAAAGTATTATCAGAGGATAGTCGGGCTAGAAGAAGAGAGGGAAGGCGGCCTTAGATGTACCGAATGTTTTGAACTCAGGATGAGATATGCCGCCGGGTACGCAAAAGATAGGGGATTCGATTATTTTACGACGACATTATCCGTAAGCCCCTATAAAAATTCTAAATTGTTAAATAAATTGGGACATGATCTTGAAATTGAATTTGGAATAAATTATCTATACTCCGACTTTAAAAAGAGGAATGGCTATAAAAGATCGATCGAGCTTTCGAGGGAATACGATCTTTACAGACAGGAGTATTGCGGATGTGAATTTTCACTTTCAGAAGCGATTGAAAGGCAGAAGCGAGCTGGTGAATAATGGTCAGAAATTATGAAATTTCAAGCTTTTTAATCAAAAGCAAAATAATAAATTGGATGGCGATATTAGTATTTGGATTCATTCCCATAAATCATATGATAATAAGGGGGATTCAGATTTTGATTTTCTGTTTAAATTTTCCCATCCTAAAGAAAATGATCTCAAAGAGAGATTATTTTGAGGATATATCGGAGCCGATTTTCATTTGCTCGGCATCTAGGGTATTGATCTCATTTACTTCCGTCATTGCCCTCATCAAATATCCGACAATCGCATTGGCAATTCTAGCGATATCCGAATCCGTCTGCCTTTTATGGGAGGGATATATCTTTAAAAATAATTTATTTTTTGCATTTTCTTTAATGTCGGCATTGATTTCGCTAATAATGGGAATATATATACCCAAGTATATTTCTGCATTTATTTTGATTATTTTAATCGCCCTCTATATCCTCAACGATAGGAATTTGAGGCGAATATAGATGAGATTATTTATCGCTGTCGATCTTTCGGAATCGGCATTAAAAAAGATAGCGGACTATCAAAAAGAAATCCTTGAAATTAGCGAAAAAGCATCCATCACTAAGATCACCAATATCCATCTTACGATTAAATTCATAGGAGAGACTGAGAAGTCTAAAATAGATTCCATATTGAAAGCGCTAAGAATTGTAGCGAAAAAAACCTCATCCTTTGAAATAGAATTGTCAAAGCTTGGATATTTTAAAAGAAGGGGCAACTATCTGATTTGGGTCGGGCTTGAAAATAGCCGTCAATTGCAAAGATTGAAAAAAGAGATCGAATTTGAATTATGTAAAATAGGCTTTAAACCCGATTTAGAAGACTATCTACCGCATATAACAATAGCGAGGCGAGTGAAATTTAAAGGCGGAGTATCCGCCCTTGATGATATAGATACAGATATAGTAAAAATTTATTGCAGTAAATTTTCGCTTTACTCATCTCAATTCACTAAAAATGGAGTTAGATATAAATCTATATCGGATTTTTATTTAAAATAAATTAAAAGGAAGGTAAACAAAATGATCGTAACGACTACTAATAATATCGAGGGCAGAGAAATCACCGAATATATCGGGATAGTTTTCGGCGAGGTGATTACCGGAGTCAATTTCATAAAAGATATCGGCGCCGGACTAAGGGATATCTTCGGAGGGAGATCACAGGGCTATGAAGATGAATTGATAATGGCGAGAAATGAAGCCATAAGCGAAATTATGACTAGAGCTGTCGAATTGAATGCAGATGCTGTCGTCGCCTGTAAAATGGATTATGAAGTTTTGGGACAATCCGGTTCCATGATGATGGTAACTATATCCGGTACGGCAGTGAAATTAAAATAAAAAAGAGAGATGATGTTTTCATCATCTCTTATCTTTTGCCTCTAAGTAGAGCTTGGCATTTAGGGCATCTCTTAATCCTCGACTTATCCTTTAAAAACCACAGAAAGCAATTGCAGTCGGGGCATCTGTACCTCCATGCCAAAAAAATATATACAGCGACGCCTATCAGAGTGAAAGCAAATATAAAGCTGACTTTTTTTGTAAAATAATAGGCGACTATTCCCAATACGAATCCGATTAATAAAGATATTATCGCAAGCTTTGGGAAATATTTAATCTTTTGGAATTCCAAAACAGTTATCGAATCATCTTTTTTATTGATCATATTTCATTCCTTCACTATCGTATTCATCTAATCTATTGACGATATCTTCCATATGCATGGCCCTTGATCCCTTGACCAAGACTATCGAATCGTCCTTCATTATCGAGATTAAATCTCGCAATAATTTCTTCTTGTCGTCGTAAATTCTCACCCTGTCTTCTGGATGGTCTTTTTTTGCGGACTCAAATGCCGATTCCATAAATTCCCCATAAAAGAAGATATAATCTAAATCATATTCAGAAAGTTTTTTTCCAATATCGGCATGGATTTTCTTCGCATCATCTCCCAGTCCCAACATATCAGCTAGAACTGCGATCTTTAGCTCATATCCATCGAGATAATAAAGAGTCGAAAGAGCCGATATGAGATTTTGTGGATTCGATTTATAGCTGTCGTCCAATATATCGAATCTCTTGTATTTCTTTAATTCATTTCTCATTCCGGTCATCTTAATATTCTTAAATCCCTCCGATATCTCTGAAATATCGAGGCCGAATATATCGGAAACTGCGATCGTCGCCGCAGCATTATATATCTGATGCATCCCTATCAATAGCAGATGATATACCTTACCATTGACGGTAAATCCACTCCCTTCAGAAGAAATACTGATATTATCGATGATATAATTGGATTTTGCCTTTCCATAAGTCAAAATCCTCTGTTTTATATCCGTATTTTCCACAGAATCTCTGAGTATCTCGTCGTCGAAATTATATACGAATACACCATTATCCGGGAGTCCCTTTACAATATCAAGCTTTTCCTTGGCGACATTCTCCTTTGTTAATAGTTCCTCGAGATGAGAATCGCCTACATTCGTAATCATCGCAATATCGGGCATGGCCATCTCCGTCAAGACGATTATCTCGCCAAATCTCTCCGTTCCCATTTCGACGATGGCGATCTCCGTATCTTCGCTCAGACTCAATAGAGTGAGGGGGACGCCAATCTCATTATTTTCATTTCCCCTATTATGAGCCACCCTATATCTTTGAGACAGAACTGCAGACAGCATATCCTTAGTCGTCGTCTTTCCATTTGAACCTGTTATTGCAACAACCTTCGTATCTAAACTCGCTCTATAATTTTTTGCCATGAGCTGAAAAGACTTTATCACATCGTCGACGAGAATCAGAGGAATATCTGTGTCCGGCAAGGCGTGATCTTTTTGCCAAAGTGAGGCGGAAGCTCCCCTTTCGGCTGCTTTAGATATAAAATCATGCCCGTCAAAATTCTGGCCGATTATCGGGATATAGAGATTTCCCTCTTCTAAAGTCCTCGTGTCTTTTGAAACTCCCCTTATCAAGACATCAGCATCAGAGATCAGAGAGCCATTTGCGTAATCGCATATTTCCTTTATGCTTTTAGTAATCATTTATATTTACCGACCTTTGTTTTTTCTTTTTTATCTTATACTCATCCAATGCGTATTCGATGAGCCTTTCTATCAATTGACCATAAGTCGTTCCATCTGTCGGTTCCCAAAGAATCGGCGCCAGGCTCGATTTCGTCATGCCGGGAAAAGTATTGATCTCATTTACCAGCATCTTTTTATCAGAATCTCGCATAAAAATATCGACTCTCGCAATTCCCTTGCAGCCCATCAATTTATAAGTCTCGACTGCAAGTTTTCTTACCTCGTCCTCCTGCTCGGGAGTCACCTCGGTCGGAGCCTTTATTATAGTAGTCTTATCAAAATACTTCGACTTATAATCGAAGAAATCATGGCCTACAGTCACATGCTCGCCCGGTAGCGAAGATATTGGAAAGTCATTTCCTATGACGGAAACCTCAAGCTCTCGTCCTATGACCGCCTCCTCAACCAAAATCTTTCTGTCGAAATTAAAAGCATGCTTGATCGCCTCTCTCAAACTTTCAGCATCATTCACCTTAGTCACTCCGACTGAAGAACCGGCATTTGCCGGCTTGACAAATAGAGGATAGTCTATCTTATCTTCTATCTTAGCGATTATCTTGTCCGGATCGCTTCCAAAATCCGTGTCCAAAATTCCGATATACTTAGCCTGTGGTATACCGCTCTGTTCGAAAACCTGATTTGTTACGACCTTATCCATACATGCGGCTGATGCCAAGACGGAATTTCCGACATAAGGAATATCGAGGACCTCTAAGAAACCTTGAATAACTCCGTCCTCGCCATAAGTTCCGTGAAGCGCCGGTATAAAGACATTTGAATCCTCATGTCTATAATTTCCATATAGGAATTTTCCAAGCGACTCTCCAACAGACATATCAGTCTTTCTTATGAGGTCTTCTGGTTTTTCTATATCCTTATCGACCTTGTCAAGTTCTACCCAGACGCCCTCCTTGGTTATGTATACGGGATATATATTGTATTTTTCTCTATCTAAATTATTAATTATATTCGCTGCACTCATTAGCGATATCTCATGCTCTGCGCTTATTCCACCGCATAAAATATAAATATTGTCTACCATAAAATGCCTCCTATTCCTAGAAATTATCCTATCATAATTATACCAATTTATCAATTCTAAAAGCGATAATTTCAACTATTAAAAATACTTTTAAAGCTTTTAAAGCGATTTTTGAAATATTTTCATATTTGGTAAAATTAATATA
>JAUNVF010000067.1 GCA_030537815.1 Tissierellia bacterium
ACTGTGATTTGTCTGTTTCAGATATAAAGCTTATATTAAAAAATGATTCTCGAGAGATATCGAATATCATAAGAGGCAAGAAGATAAGATCTAAAATAGAAAAAGAAAAAATTAAATTACTCGAAGAGTATAATGAAAAGGGATATAATGAAGAAATTAGAAAGAAATTAAGTCAAATTAATAAAAAAGAGAAATTGGTAGACAGATTTCAAAAGATAATGCCGGGATATCTTGGCCAGATGTTGATAATAAATTTTATGCCTTATTTAAATTGCTACCTAGATGATGAGGAACAGGAGAAGGCATTCAAAAATATTATTTCCATACTCGATGAAATGCCGGAGTTTAAAATAACAGATAGATTAAAAAATTATTTAGATGAAGTTACAAAAGAAATCTCGATTGAAAATATGCAAGATGTAAATAGAGAAAAGATGAGCTTAATTATGGACATTGAAAATATAGATTCTTGGATTGAAACAAATAAAGAAGAATTGAGGAAATATATCGATTATAAGAATAGCGAAGAATATTTGAATTCCGATTTTCATAAAATTCAAAAAGAGATGAAGACTTACCTATCGGAATTTGGATTTTACGACAGGATAATACCTGAGATGAGAAATTTGAGCTCTGATTACGATGATTACTATAAAAATCTATTAAGTGCAGATAAAAAGCTACAAGATAAAATAGATTTATAAAACCGATTCGGCAAATGCCGAGTCGGTTTTAACGATTTCTAAATTTACTGAAAATATCATCAAATAATTTTTCGAATACTCCATCTTGTATCATCGACCACAAAAGATTAAAATTGGGGTATTCGATATCCTTTTTGCTCTTGTTAGAGTATATTCTAATATTACGAGAATCTTTCTTATAAACCGGATATCCATCTATTTTTCCATATTTTATAAATGATATAATATCATCTCTAAATATATTAGACTCTAATTTATAAATAGAGTCTTCTACTTCGAGATTGTCAAATAGCATACTTATGTCAGAACCGTGATACGCTCCGTTTTTCTTACCGAATACGGTAGGGGCGAATTCACTATAATATGCGTATACATCTGAATATATCGAGAAGTATTCCATTATCTGCAATGCGGATTTATGGAATATATAACCTAGCATTTTTATCTGAATCTGCGAAATATCGTCCTTTTTTTCCTTTAAAATCATCATGAATTCGTCATAATAATTCCCAAAATATTTTCTGTATTTCTTTTCTGAATGTTTTTCATCAGATTTAATGCCTAAAAAGTATCGAAATAGAAAATTATCGTATATCGAGAATTCGTCACTACAAGTTCCCACTAAGATGGGCATTTTTATGAAATCTCCTTTTTTTAAGATATTTAATATATCATCTTTAAACAGCTCGTCATCGATTACGAGATTCATAAAATTGTCTTTTATTTTTAATATATCCTTTAAGCTCGCATATTCAAGACTTCTGATCCCTGAATTAATTAATGCTTTATCAGACATTTGTTTTGCGACTTCTACAGATCTAATTTCAGGAAAGGCAGGGCTCATCAAGATGGCTCTATTGAATAGTTCTTCATTTTCTTTTATGCATAATTGGACTAAAACGCTCAATGCCCCATTGGATTGTCCGGAGAGGACTATATTATTAGGATCTCCTCCGAAAATCTCGATATTTTCGCTAATCCATTT